>NZ_JAENKR010000009.1:0-29545 GCF_016598965.1 Campylobacter sp. TTU-622 | reverse complement strand
CATCTATAGTAAAAGCTTTTAAAATTTTATTATCCTCTTTATAAACACTGATAAGTGCATTAGCATTTTTTTGCATAAAATGATAAAAAGATTCATCTATATGTTTACTTGTTCTAAAAGGTGATGTAGGTTGAAGCAAAATTATATTTTCATAAGTTTTATATATTTCTAAAGCATGCAAAATCACTTTATCACTTGTAGTATCATCAAGCGCTAATTCTTTAGGGCGCTTAATAATATCAATTCCTTGGCTCCTTGCATAAGTTAAAATTTCATCTCCATCGCTACTTAAAACAATTTTATCAATACAGGTTGCTTCCTTGGCAGCTTTAATGGTATGATAAACTAATGGCTTGTTGGCCAAAAGAGCTAAATTTTTATTTTTAATACCTTTTGATCCAGCTCTTGCAGGAATTAAAGCCAATGTTTTATTTGACATTTTTATCCTTTAATTTTAAAAAATTACTAGTTTATTTTACATTTTTTTAATTTCAATTATGATCTAATTCTATATTTATATTTTTAAATCTTTAAACATTTTTTGTTTAGAAATTTTAAAAAATATTCCACTTTTTAAAAGTTTTATAAATTTGGCACTACTTTTTTCTTTTATTTTTTTATGAATAGTTTTTTCTTTTTTCTTTACTTTTTGTATTGCTTTTAGTATCTCATCACTTTCATAAGAACTTTGTATAACTTTCTTTAAACCATTTCTTTTTTGTTGTCTTGAGCCTATATTTATTCCATCAACTCCCAAAAAAACAGCTTCTTTTAAAATACAACTTGAATTTCCTATAATAAAATCTGCATTTTTTAATAAAGTAATAAAATATTCAAATCTTAAAGATGGAAAAATTTTAAAACAAGATAAATTCTTAAGTTTTTCATAACTTTTTAAAATAAACTCAAAGCCTAAATCATTATTAGGATAAATCACTATATAATTTTTCTTGCTTTTAATTAAAGCATTTACAAATTTTTCACTTTGCTCTTTAATAAATTCAAGCTCTGTTACCACAGGATGAAAAGTAGCTATAGCATAATTTTTAAAAGTAATGTCATAATAAGCCTTAGCTTCTTCAATACTAATAGAATTATCAGATAAAATATCCAAATCAGGAGAACCTATAATAAAAATCGAATTCTCATCTTCTCCAAGTTGTATTAAACGTTTTTTAGCTAATTCATCATTAACTAAATGAATTTGGGCTAACTTTGAGATAGAATGTCTTATACTATCATCTATAGTTCCAGATAACTCGCCTCCTTCAATATGAGCAACTAAAATATTATTTAATACTCCGACTAAAGCTCCTGCCAAAGGCTCTATCCTATCTCCATGTACTACAATTAAATCAGGTTCTATTTCATTAACAAATTTAGAAAAACCGTCTATAGTTGAAGCTAAAGCTGCTGGCATTTGATAGTATTTGTCATGGTTGATAAATTCATAAATATTTTTAAATCCACTTTTATAGATTTCTTTTGCAGTATATCCGAAATTCTTACTCATGTGCATCCCTGTAACAAAGATGAAAAGTTCAAATTCATTTGATTTTTCAATCTCTATCATCAATGACTTAATTTTAGAAAAATCAGCTCTAGTTCCCGTAATAAAAACGATTTTTTTCATTGAAAATCCTCATATTTTAACTGCACATCTTTTGCAATATCTCTTAGAGCAACTTTACCTAAAATACTTTCAAATTCACTAGCTCTAATCCCACCAACCCCTGGTCTTTTCACCCAAATATTTTCCAAAGAAAAAATATCACCTTTTTTAATTTCTTTTATACTAACAACACTTGCAAAAGCAAAATCAATAGTAACTTGCTCCTCTTTAACTGCGTTCTTTTTAGCATTTAAACCACGCATTATTGCCATTTGTTCACTTTGAATTATAAGCTCTTTTAAAGCACTTTCATCCATAGAGCAAATTATATCAGGACCACTTCTATCCATAGTATCTACAAAGTGTCTCTCAAGTATACAAGCACCCAAAGCAACAGCTCCTAAACAGGCAAGATTGCTAGTAGTATGATCACTAAGCCCCACCAAACAAGAAAACTCTTTTTTAAGTTCAAGCATAGCATTTAATCTTACAAGATTCATAGGAGTTGGATAAAGATTGGTTGTATGAAGCAATACAAAAGGAATTTCACTAGCCCTTAAAATTTCTATAGTTGGTTTTATACTTTCAATGCTGTTCATTCCTGTGCTTACAATCATAGGCTTTTTAAAATTTGCAATATGTTTTATCAGTGGATAATTATTACATTCTCCAGATCCTATTTTAAAAGCGCTAACTCCCATATCTTCTAGTCTATTTGCAGCCGCCCTTGAAAAAGGAGTACTAAGATAAACAAGTCCTTGCTTTTGAGTATATTCCTTAAGAGCCAACTCGTCTTTATAATTTAAAGCACACTTTTGCATAATCTCATATATACTCACATTCGCATTTCCTGGGATTACATTTTTAGCTGCAACACACATTTCATCTTCAACAATATGAGTTTGATGTTTAATAATCTTAGCACCCGCTCTTTTGGCACTATCTACCATAAGTTTTGCCAACTCTAAACTACCATTATGATTAATACCAATTTCTGGGATAACTAAAGGAGAATTTTGTTCAGATATAGTTAAATTTTCGATTTTTATTTGCATTATTCTTTCCATTCTTTTTTAATTTTTTTAATTCTAAATAAAAAAGTAAAAGGATGTTTAATTAAAATACTGCCTAAATTATAAGCTAAAGTTCGTTTTATTTTTAAAGCTTCCTTATAGTCACGATAAGACTCCAAAGGCGGTAATTTTAATGATGGACTTTGTTTGATTCTTTTTTTATAGCGTCTTTGATCTTTTAAATGTCTATAAATAATACAAGATAATATAAAAGGTAACCTAATATAATCACTTAAATTTCTTAAATCAATTAAAACATTACCTAATTTATATGAGAGATGATTTTGAATTCTTTCTTTAGCTGAACGTTGGTTAAAATTATTTTTAACATTTGAAAATATATTAATTTTATTTTTCTTTTTAATTTCTAATTGATTAGGGTTTTTAGTCTGAAGAACTTTATCATAATAAAGCTTTATAAAAGGAGTTTCTTTAGGGATAAGAATATCATCTAAGGCATTTTGTGTCTTTTTTAAAAGTATAAAAGAATTATTAGTTAATGGAGCTAAACTAAAATTTTTAGCTAAAATTGATTCTGGGTTTAAAGAAAAAAATGAAACATTATAAGTTTTAGCAAGAAATTCTAAAGCCTTTAAATCAGTATCCTTACTATGAAAATAAGATGGAACTTTATTTTCTCCTATTAATTTATTATAATTTTGTTTATTGGCATTATAGGCATAAACATTTTTTCCTGTTGAAAAATCTATATTACCCTCATAAAAATCAATTCCACTCAAATAAATCTTTTTATAACCCAAAGCTACTGCAACAGCACACATGTAAATTCCACTAGTTATACGTTTATCCTTATAAAGTTCATTATAACAAATATAAGCATTAAATTCTTTTAATTTCTCAAGATAACTACTGCCTAAATTAGCATCTGGAAAAAAATAATCAAAATACTTTATAAAATTTAAATGATTTTCATAAATACTATGAAGTTTAAAATTAGAACAAATAAAATTATCAATTTTATATTCTTTATTTTTTATAAGAGTTTTAGCAGTATAAATTTGTTCTAAGAAAAAACTTTGATTAAAAAAAGTCATCTTAATGTCTTTACCTAGGTAATATTTATCTTCAAGATAAAATTGATTACACCTAAAAACTTCATAATCTTTTGGTAATCTTTTATAATCAATATTTTTTAAACTAGGACCATTACCCGCTACAATTAAATTCTTCATTCTTTCTCTTGCTGTTTTATTTTTGAAAAAATGATTATACCCCCCCCTGTGAATTTAAGCTTAAAATAAAAATAATTTAAATTTCAAGTTTTAAAAAACTAAGATTTGCTATAATTTATAAAAAATAATGATAGGAAAATTTATGCCAAAACGAAACGATATTAATACCATTTTACTTATAGGAAGTGGCCCTATTATCATAGGACAGGCTTGTGAATTTGATTATTCTGGTACTCAAGCTATTAAAACCTTAAAAGAACTAGGCTATCGTGTCGTACTTATAAACTCAAATCCAGCAACCATTATGACAGATCCTGATTTTGCTGATGCAACTTATATAGAACCTATAACTAAAGAAAATATTTTAAGCATTATCAAAAAAGAAAAAGTTGATGCTATTTTACCTACTATGGGTGGTCAAGTTGCCTTAAATGCTGCAATGCAAATTTATGAAAGCGGACTTTTAGGAAAAGTAAAATTTTTAGGAGCTAATCCTGAGGCAATCAAAAAAGGAGAAGATCGTCAAATTTTTAAAGAAAGTATGAAAAAAATTGGTATGGATCTTCCAAAATCTATGTATGCTTATAATTACAATGAAGCCTTAAAAGCTATAGATGAAATAGGCTTTCCTTTAATGATACGCTCTTCTTTTACTTTAGGCGGAGCTGGAAGTGGGGTTGTTTATAATCTAGAAGAATTTCAAGAACTTGCCCAACAAGCACTATCTTTAAGTCCTATAGGTGAAATCTTAATAGAAGAAAGCTTACTAGGTTGGAAAGAATATGAAATGGAAGTTATTCGTGATAAATTCGATAACTGCATTATAGTTTGCTCAATAGAAAATTTAGATCCTATGGGAGTTCATACTGGAGATAGTATCACTATAGCACCTGCCCTTACCTTAACTGATAAAGAATATCAAGCTATGCGTAATGCTTCTTTTGAAATTTTACGTGAAATTGGAGTAGATACTGGAGGATCAAATGTTCAATTTGCCATAAATCCTGAAAATGGTAGAATGATAGTAATAGAAATGAATCCTAGAGTTTCAAGATCAAGTGCTTTAGCAAGTAAAGCAACAGGCTATCCCATAGCAAAAGTAGCTACACTTTTAGCAGTAGGGTTTAGTTTAGATGAAATTAAAAATGATATTACGGGAACCCCTGCTTCTTTTGAACCTGTAATTGATTATATAGTAACCAAAATTCCGCGTTTTGCTTTTGAAAAATTTCCTAAAGCAGATAAAATTTTAGGGACTTCTATGAAAAGCGTTGGCGAAGTTATGGCCATAGGACGCACCTTTAAAGAAAGCATACAAAAAGCTCTTTGTTCACTTGAAAAAAATTATGATGGATTTAATGAAATCAATATCAAAGATAAAAATGAACTTGTCTTTAATATAAGAAATGCTAACGAAAAAAGACTTCTTTATATAGCTGAGGCTTTTAGAGAAGGTCTAAATATCAATGAAATTTATGAGTATTCTAAAATAGATACTTGGTTTTTAAATCAAATCAAAGAAATTATTGATTTTGAGAAAAAAATAGATATGGATATTTTAAACAATAAAAATTTACTAAGAAAAGCTAAAACTATGGGTTTTTCTGATAAAAGAATTGCACATTTAATAAATACAAAAGATAATTTAGAATTAAGTCAAAATGATATTTATTATGCAAGAGTTAATCAAAATATCATAACCGAATTTCACGAAGTAGATACTTGCTCAGGTGAATTTAATGCTATTACGCCTTATTATTATTCTAGTTTTAATGTTTTAGAACTCACTCAAAGCATAAACAAAAAAGAAAAAAAAGAAAAAAAGGTAATGATTATAGGCGGGGGACCAAATAGGATAGGACAAGGGATTGAATTTGATTATGCTTGTGTTCAAGCTTCTTTTGCTTTAAAGGATATGGGTATAAAAACTATAATGTATAATTGCAATCCAGAAACTGTTTCAACTGATTATGATATTAGCGATGTGCTTTATTTTGAACCTATTGATTTTGAACATTTAAGAGCCGTAATAGAAAAAGAAAAACCAGATGGTATCATTGTTCATTTTGGAGGGCAAACTCCTTTAAAATTTGCTAAACAACTCAGTGCTTTTGGAGCTAAGATTATAGGGACAAATGCTAGAGTCATTGATCTTGCTGAAGATAGAAAAAAATTTTCAGAATTTATTGTAAAACTTGGAATCAATCAGCCTAAAAATGGCACAGCCTATAGCATAGAAGAAGCTATTTTAAAAGCAAATGAAATAGGTTATCCTGTTTTAGTGCGCCCAAGCTATGTTTTAGGTGGGCGTGCTATGCGTATTGTCCATAATGAAGAAGAATTAAAACTTTATGTTAAAGAAGCTGTTAAATTAAGCAATAAAAGCCCTATTTTGATTGATCAGTTCTTAGATAATGCAAGCGAATTTGATGTTGATGCAATTTGTGATGGTAAAAATGTTTATGTAGCAGGAATTATGGAGCATATCGAAGAAGCTGGAATTCACTCAGGCGATAGTGCTTGTTCATTACCACCTTGCAATATCGATGAAAAAATACAAGAATTAATCATACAAAAAACAGCTGATATAGCTTTAAATTTAGGAGTGATAGGGCTTTTAAACATACAATTTGCTCTTTATCAAAATGAGCTTTACATTATAGAAGTAAATCCTAGAGCTAGTAGAACCGTTCCTTTTGTAAGTAAAGCAACAGGCATAGCCTTAGCAAAAGTGGCAACACGTGTAATGTGGCAAGGAAATTTAAAAGAGGCTTTAAATTTTTATGATAAATTCGGAATTGTTAAAGAAAAAAATGGAATTTTAAGACCTAAAAAATCTCAAAGAATCAATTTAAAAGGTGTTGTTTTTCCTTTTTCTAAGCTAAGCGGAAGTGATTTAGAACTTGGACCCGAAATGAGATCAACTGGTGAAGTAATGGGGATTAGTAAAGATTTTGCTAATTCTTATGCTAAAATTCAAATTGCCTCATCTAATAATCTTCCAGAAAAAGGAAGTATTTTTATATCCTTAAAAGATGAAGATAAAAAATATACTAAAAAAATTGCCTCTGAATACTCAAAACTCGGTTTTAAACTTATGGCCACAAGTGGAACTTATAAAGAAATTATTAAAAATGGTTTTGAGTGCGAGTTAATCTACAAAATATCAGAAGGACGCCCCAATGTTGAAGATAAGTTAAAAAATGGAGAAATAGAACTTGTTATTAATACAAGTGATGAAAATAGTTTTAAAGAAGATACAAGAAAAATAAGAGCTAATATTATACGTTTTAAAACTCCTTATTTTACAAATTTAAGAGCTGCTTTTGCAGGAGCAAAAAGCATAAAAGCTATACAAGATAAAACTTATTTAGAAGTTAAAAGTTTGCAAGAGTGGCTTAATGAAAAATAAAAATATTTTCACAAGTAAAGATCAATTATTTAATTTGTATCAAAATGATTGTAATAAATTATTACCTAAATTTGAAAAACAAATTGATTTAATCTTTGCCGATCCTCCTTATTTTTTATCAAATAATGGATTAAGCATTCAAAATGGTAAAATCGTTAGTGTCAATAAAGGAAATTGGGATAAAGGTAATGATATTGAAATAATAGATAAATTTAATTTAAAATGGTTAGCTAATGCAAAAATAGCACTTAAAGATAGCGGAAGTATTTTAATTAGTGGAACTTATCATAACATTTTTTCTCTTGGTAGAATTTTGCAAAAACTTGATTTTAAAATTTTAAATATAATTACTTGGCAAAAAACAAATCCACCACCAAATTTTAGTTGTCGCTATCTTACACACTCAACAGAACAAATTATTTGGGCTAGAAAAAGTCATAAACATAAACATATTTTTAATTATGAAATTTTAAAAAAACTAAATAATAGCAAACAAATGCGTGATGTTTGGACTTTTAATGCTATATCTCCTTGGGAAAAAATAAATGGAAAACATCCTACACAAAAACCTTTAGCTTTATTAATTAGACTTATACTAATGGCAAGTAATGAAAATTCATTAATTTGCGATCCCTTTAGCGGAAGTTCAACAACAGGTATTGCAGCGAATTTATTAAATAGAAAATTCATAGGCTTTGAAAAAGAAGAAGAATTTATTAAGATATCGATAGCACGAAAAATAGAGCTTGAAAATAATTTTAATACTATTAAAAATAAAATTAATGATTTAAAATTAATAAACAAAGCAAAATTATTTTAAGGAGAAATAATGATTTTAGGTGGAAATGGAGGAGCTAATACTCAAACTGGTTTAGTATTTGAAGGAAAAGTAGATTTAGCAACTTTTTTATCACAGCAAAATGGTTATTTTATAAATGAAAAACAAGAAGTTTTTTATAACAATAAAAAAATAGCAAAAATATTTAAAAAATATAGATTGTATGATTTTTTACAAGAGCTTGGAATCGATTGGAAAAACATTATTTCAAAAAGACTCTTACCTGATGATAGCATCTTTGTGGTCATTAATAACACTATATATATTATTGAATGCAAATTTCAAAGTGTAGCAGGTTCTGTAGACGAAAAATTACAAACTTGTGATTTTAAAAAAAAGCAATATCAAAAACTATTCTCTAGGGTAAATATAGAAGTAGAATATATTTATCTTTTAAATAATTGGTTTAAAAAAGAAGAATATAAAGATGTTTTAGATTATATTATTAGTGTGCGTTGTCAATATTATTTTGAGTATATCCCCTTGCAAAAATTAGGTTTGCCAATTCCTTAAAAATGATCTACTTAGCACAAACTGATACAACGGCGGGATTTTTAAGTAAAAATTTAGAAAAGCTTAATGCTTTAAAAAATAGAGATCAAAAGCAATTTTGCATTATAACAACAGCTAAATTTGATGAACTTAAAAAACTCGCAAGGGTTCCAAAATATTTTAAAAATTTGATAAGAAAAAGTAAAAAAACTACTTTTATTTATCCAAATTTAAAAGCTATTCGCATTATAAAAGATCATCCACACGAAGAATTTTTAAAAGAATGGGATTGGCTTTTTTCCACTTCGGCAAATAAACACGGAGAAAAATTTAATGAAATTTGGGCAAGAAGCGTTGCGGATAAAATTATAGATCAAAAACTCTTTGAAGATAATGCTTCTAAAATTTTTAAATTAAGCAAAAAAAGAAAAAGAAAAATACGCTAATTTTAGATGACATTTTTAGTATATAATATTTATTTTCAAAAAGGATAAATTTGAAAAAGCAAATTAGTTTAAATCTTGCTTGGGGCTTAGTGGTTCTAGGTGGAATCATTGAATGTTTTTGGGTAAGTGGTCTAAAATACGCTAATACCTTACCTTTATATATCTTAACAGGTGTAGGAATTTGCATTTCATTTACTTGTGCGGTTATTGCCATGAAAAAGATTGAAGTTAGCATTGCTTATTCTGTATTTGTAGGAATTGGAACAGCTGGAGTGGTACTAGTTGAAATGTTTTATTTTAAGGAAAATTTTTCTTTATTTAAAATTATACTTATTTTAACCTTACTTAGCGGAGTTATAGGTCTTAAACTTATAAGTAAAGAAAATAAAGATTGAGTTATAAAATGAGTTGGTTTTTTTTATTTTTAGCAGGTTGTATGGAAATCATAGGCGTTATAGCTATGAAAAAACTAATTAATACAGGTAAAAAAATCTTTTTATTTGCTATTTTGATTCAATTTTCTCTTAGTTTTAGTTTTCTCTCCTTGGCCATGCGTGAAATTTCTATGGGAGTAGCCTATGCTATATGGACAGGTATTGGTGCTGGAGGTGGTGTTATCGTTGGAATTATACTTTTTAAAGAAAGTAAAAATATTTTAAAATTTTTCTTTCTTAGCTTAATATTAGCTTCAAGTATAGGCTTAAAACTTTTAGGAAATTAATGAAAATTTATATCAGTGGCATTCATACAGATGCAGGAAAAACCCATTTTAGTGCAAGTTTTTGCGCAAATTTTGATTATGATTATTTTAAATTAATTCAAGCAGGAACGCCAACAGATAGCCAAAAAATAGCTAAATTTTGTCCAAAAACTAAAATTTTTAAAGAGGGTATTTTCTTAAAAACTCCAGCTTCTCCTCATCTTGGAAAAATCAAAGAAAATCTCACCTTTAAAGCTCTTGAAATTCAAATTCCAAAAAGTGAAAATTTACTTATAGAAATCGCTGGAGGACTTTTTTCTCCTATAGATGAACATTATACTATGATAGATTTTATGAGCACATTTAAATTTCCTACTATTTTAGTGGCAAAATACTATCTTGGTAGCATTAATCATATTTTATTAAGCATAGAAGCCTTAAAAAAAAGATCTATCGATATTATAGCTCTTGTAATGATGGGACAAAAAGATATTTTACAAGATAACTTTATACAAAATTACTCTCAAATTCCTATCATTAATTTAGAGTTTCTAGATGCAAAAAATCTTATTAATTTAGAATTTCAAAAACAAATGAATACTCTTCTTAAAAATCTTTAAAAATTTCTTTTAAACTTTGCACTACATAAGAAACTTGCTCTTTAGTGACAATATAAGGGGGCATAAAATATATAGTATTGCCAAGCGGTCTTAAAAGCAAACCTTTAATTAAAGCCCTTTTATATACTTCAAGCCCTGCTCTTTGATATTTGCTTTTTATGATATCAAAGGCACTAATCATTCCACAAGTTCTAAAATTAGCCAAAAACTCAAATTCTTTTAATTTAGCAAATTCTTCTTTAATGAAAAAACTTAAATCTTTATTTTTTTCTATGATATTTTCTTTTTCAAAGATATCAAGAACAGCATTAGCAGCTGTGCAAGCTAAAGCATTTCCCGTATAGCTATGAGAATGCAAAAAAGCTTTTTGCGCTTCATAAGGAGCATAAAAAGCATTATAAATTTCATCTTTTGTTACAACTACAGATAAAGGCATAAAACCTCCAGTAATCCCTTTAGAAAGACAAATAAAATCCGGTTTTTGTCTGCATTGCTCAAGAGCAAAAAGCGTGCCTGTGCGTCCAAAACCAACTGCGATTTCATCGAAAATAACTTGTACTCCATAATAACGACAAAGTTTTATAGCCTCATCTATAAATTCAGCCTTATACATATGCATATTTCCTGCACATTGCACTAAAGGTTCTAATATAAAAGCACAAAGCTCGTTAGAATGCTTTTCTAAAATATTTTTTAATATATTTAATTCTTTTTCAAAGTCTTCACCCAAAGGCACAGGAGTATTTAAACACTCTAACAATAAAGGAGTATAAGTTTTCTTATAAAGTGATACATCTCCTACACTTAAAGCTCCCAAAGTCTCCCCGTGATAAGAATTGCTTAAAGATAAAAATTTATTTTTTCTTTTATTTTGATTTAAAAAATAATGAAAACTCATTTTTAAAGCTATTTCTACTGCAGAAGAACCATTATCTGCATAAAAACATTTACTAAATTTATCTCCCAAAAGTGAGCAAAGTCTTGAAGATAATTTTATAATAGGCTTATGCGAAAAACCCGCTAGAATTATATGTTCTAAAACATCAAGTTGATCTTTTATGGCTTTACTTATATAAGCATTAGAGTGACCAAAAAGATTTACCCACCAAGAACTTATACAATCCATATAAGCTTTATCATCAAAATCATAAAGCCATATTCCTTTTGCTTTTTTTATAGGAATTAAAGGTATATTTTCATGATCTTTCATTTGTGTGCAAGGATGCCAAATATATTTTAAATCCAAATTTTTCAAATCACTATACATCATTTAGCCTTTAGGTATCTTATAATTTTCTTTAATTTTTAATTCTTTAAAAGATTAATTATAAAAAATATTTTAGATTTATTTTACCTACCAAGATATTTTATATAATAAATACTTATATTTATTCTAAAAATTTTAAAAACTTGCTTTTATTAAAACATCAATATAAGTTTTTGTTTAATTTTATATTAAAACTAATATAGATAAATTATAAAAATTCTTAAAGTAAAAATTAGATTTATTTAAAAATATATTTAAGAGTAGTAATTTAAATGAGATTTGGTGTCAAGGGGGAGACTTGAACTCCCGACCTCCGGCTTATGAGACCAGCGCTCTAACCAGCTGAGCTACCCTGACTTAAAAAAGCAAATTTAAAATACAAAAAAGAATTATAGCTTTTTTTTCTAAAAATTTTCTGATTTTGTTTATTTATAAAATTTTAGCTATAATAATTGCTTTTTTAGACAGGTGTCCGAGCGGTTTAAGGAGCACGCCTGGAACGCGTGTAAAGTTAAAAGCTTTCGAGGGTTCAAATCCCTTCCTGTCTGCCATTTAATTAAAACTTCAAATACTCATTAAAATTTTTCAATCAGCCAAACAACACTTGAATTTGTTTTTTTTGATAGAATCCAGAAAAAATAATGGTTTTATAATGCTTCAATCAAGATTATTTATGAATTTAAAAGGTATAGGGATATCTTTATACCAAGATATTTTTTCCAAATAAATTTAAATAAAATTTTTAATGAAATTCTAAAATACAACACTAAAGAATTAGAAAATATACAAACTAGAGTTAAGTATTATAATAAAATAAATCAATTTTTTACACCAGCAAAAAAAGAAAAAATAGGAAAATTTCCTTTTAAAAAAACTTCTTATGCTTTTGATGCTTATGAAATTAGCAAATACTTCAAAGATGAATTTTTATGGGATAAAGATTTTAATGATATAAGATATACTTTCAAAAATCCAACTATTTGTAAATCACGACCACTAGAAGATAATAATAAAAATAATATTTTATTAAAACTTGATAAAAATAGACATTTTTGTTTTTTAAAGGATGATATAAATTACGAAAATATAAAAGAACAAATGAAATATAAATTTATAATTTCACTAGAAGGCAATGACGTAGCAAGTAATTTAAAATGAGCGATGAATTCTAATTCTTTAGTTTTGGCTCCAAAAATGACTTGTGAAACTTGGTTTATGGAAGAATCTTTAAAACCAAATTATCATTTTGCTTTAATTGATAATGAAAATTTAGCTAAAGTGATTGATCATTTTAATAATCAAGATGCATTAGAAATTATCCATAACGCACATAAATACATCAAACAATTTTTAGATAAGAAAAAAGAATTTCATATAGGAATTTTAGTTTTAGCTAAATATTTTTACTACTCTGGGCAACTTGATCTTGATAAAAAAGAATACGAAAAAGACATTCTAGCATTGATTAAGTAATTTGTCTTTTTTAAATTAATTTTATATTATAGTAATTTTAAATTTTTAAGAATGAATTATTTTTTAAATTGTATAACTTATTAAATTTTATGTACATTTTAATTTATCAAAATATTTAAAAAATATTAATTCGATTTTCATTTTCAGCCAAAAAAAAGTAATATTACGATAGAATTTTAAATTTTAAGGGGCATTAGCTCAGCTGGGAGAGCACAACGCTGGCAGCGTTGGGGTCAGCGGTTCGAACCCGCTATGCTCCACCATATGGTTCCGTAGCTCAGCTGGTAGAGCACTACCTTGACATGGTAGTGGCCGTTGGTTCAAGTCCAATCGGAGCCACCATTTAACTTCTTAACTTTCAAAAATACCTAAAATTGCAAATTAATATTATCTTGTTTATATAAAAAAATAAATATCATTAATTTTTATAAATAATTTATTTAAATTTTATACTAAATATTTTTATATTTTATGATACTAAAAAATACATAAACACTATAGTATTAAATATATTTTTTAAAAGATTTAAATTAATTATTAGGAAAAAACTACAATAATTCAATTATATATAGATAATACAGCATAACTTTCTTTATTTAAAATAGATATTTATAAATATGAGCTAAAATTTAATCAAACTACAAATTTAATTTTTATAATAAAATTAATATTTTTATTTTAAAAGGAGATGAATGCAAGAACTAATTATAGAATTAGCCACTTTAAAAGATTTAGATTCTATATTGAAAATAACTCAAAACGCTTTAATATCTATGAAAAAATTAGGCTTTCATCAATGGAATGAAAACTATCCAAATTTTGAAATCTTTACTCAAGATATCGATAAAAATCATCTTTATATTTGTCGCAAAAAAGAACAAATTCTAGGTTTTGTTTGTATCAATGAACTTTTTATGGAAGAATACAAAGATGTACATTTTAATCCTAAATTTAATAATAAAGCTCTATATTTACATCGTTTAGCAGTCAATCAAAATTTCAAAAGACAAGGAGTTGGTTTTAAGCTTTTAAATTTTTGCGAAGAATTTACTATAAGAAATAATAAATTAAGCTTAAGAGCAGATACATTAAGTAAAAATTTACCTATGAATTCGCTTTTTAAAAAATTAAATTATCAATTTTGTGGCGAATTTAATATAAAAAATTATAATGATAAATTCTTTGCTTATGAAAAAATTCTAAAAAACTTTAACTTTGATTAATAAAAATTTTGTAAGAAAAATATTGTTATAATAAACCTTTACGTAGCAGACAATTTTAAGGAATTTTAATGTTAAAAGAATTACTCGAAATAAAAAAAGAAATGGAGCCTGTAATCCACGATGCTAATGTAAAACTAAATGTTTTAGCAAGAGAAGTTATAGTGCGTAAAAAAGAATATGAAATTTATGGTCCTATGATAGATCGTGTTTATCTTGATAATGCTATTTATGTTAAAGTTATGTCTAGCGGACGTGATGCCAAAACAGATAATGTGCAAATTAAAACTGGTTTTTATATGGTTTTTGTTGCCCCAGAAAAAGAAAGTACAAAAGATATAAAAAATAAACTCAAAGTAGCCTATGAAGCACTTGATAATAAATTTATTTCAACACTTATAAAATCATGTCAACGCTTTAAAGAAATTATTTCAAAAACTCAAGCTACTTTAGCAAAAGCTTCTCAAATGAATGTTTTGGTAAAAACGAATTTAGGCGAAGCTAGCTCAGCTTTAAAATTTAATATCACTATAGAATACACCAAAGACAACCAAAAGCTTACTAGAGAAAATTCAAAATCAGCAGGAAGTTTTAGAGATACAAAGACTTATATTAATTTAGTTGTTGAAAAAAATACAGATTCTAGAGTATGTGAAAAATTGCTTGATGATGTTGAAAAATATTTTATTGGTGGTGGGTGAGATTATTTAGACTTGTTAATTTTTATAATTTTTTAAATAAAAAAGATGCTTTTATATATCTTTATTATAAAAATATCCAAAGAAATTATATGTTTTAATTTTTTATTTCTTTTTTTTGATTACAAAATTTTCTAAAAATTGGACAAATATAAAAGTTTTCAAGATTGATTTTTAAAAATTATTACTTTCTATAAAATATTATTATATTAAAAAGATATTTTTATATTTAAAAAAAGAATTTCTAAATGCTATAAAAATATCTTCGTCAAAATTTCCTAACTAATATAATTATTTGTGTTTGGTTCAAATTTCTTTATATTTAAGACTTAGAATCCAAACTAAAAAATTTATTATTTCAAAAGTTTTTATTCTATCATCTCGTTTTTAATATCTAAAAACAATCATAAATTTAGGAATTATAAGCTACTTTAAATAATTTTAGTAAAAAACCCAAATCATAGAATTTTAAAAATATAAAAATAGCTTTTATTTTTCTAATTTAAAGTGTAAAAGTTAGATTCAACATTTTATTTTAAGAATATAATCAATACTATCAAAATATTTGAAATATTTTAAAAGAATAGCTAAGATAAATTTTACTTTAATCTTCTAAAAATCTTATTTAAAAGATAATATAAATTAAATGTTTTTCTTTAAAATCCAAAGATAAAACCAAATAATATTTTAAACTGCTCAAAAAATACATTCTTAAAATTGCAAGAAATTTTACTAGTCTAGAATATAAAATTTAATACTTTATAATCATTTTTTTAAATATAATTTATAATTAAATATTTCTTAAAAAGCAAAAAAATAAAATTATATACCTACCAAGATAGTTTAATCTTGTGTAATTATTTAAAATACTTGAAATTAAAAATTGATTTATTCTCTTTTAATTTTATTTTTAAATTTAATATTATTCCCTTTGTTTTGCTTCATCTTCAACCTCAAGTAAAAATCTCTCTACAAGTTGATCTTCTTTTAATTTAGCCACCACTTCTCCATGTCTTATTACAAGTCCTTGGTTTTTACCAAATGCTATGGCAACATCAGCCCCTTTTGCTTCACCTAAAGCATTTACAACACAACCCATTACACTGATATTTAAAGGTTTATTGATATGTTTAGTTTTTTCTTCAACTATTTTTATAGCTTTTATAAGATCACTTTGAATTCTCCCGCAAGTTGGACAAGAGATGATATTTACTCCACTTTTTTGCACACCACTATCTTGCAAAATTGCTCTTGCTACGCGAATTTCTTCTTCTAGCTCTCCTGTCATTGAAACTCTTATTGTATCACCTATACCTTTAAGAAGTAAATTTCCCAAAGCAATAGAACTTTTTATTGTACTATGAAATTTAGTTCCGGCTTCAGTAACACCTAAGTGAAAAGGATAATCACAAAGTGGTCTTAATCTTTCATAAGCTTCTATAGTTTTTTGTGCATCTGAAGTTTTCATAGAAATTTTAATATCAAAAAAGTCTAAATCTTCCAAAAGTTTAATATTATACAGAGCACTTTCAAGCATAGCATCAACATTATATCCGTATTTATCACTAAATTGCTTTTCAATTGATCCATGATTTACGCCTATGCGTATAGGAATGCCTCTTTCTTTACACGCCTTAACTACGTCTTTTACATTTTCTTTAGAACCTATATTTCCAGGGTTTACCCTAATACCATCAATAAATTCAGCACAAAAAACAGCTAGTTTATGATTAAAATGTATATCAACAATTAAAGGCAAAGGGCTTTTTTGCTTAATCTCTTTTAAAGCTCTAGCATCTATCATATCTAAACACGCTAAACGCACTATATTGGCTCCTGCAAAATATAAACGATTAATTTGATCTAATGAGCCATCAATGTCTCTTGTCTTAGTAAATAACATAGATTGCACAGAAATTGGAGCACTTCCTCCGATCGTAACATCACCTACTTTAATTTCTCTTGTTTTAAATCTTTTATACATTATAAACTTCTTTTAATTTATTTTCATTTGTATATTTTTTTAATGAAAGTTTATTTTATTATTTTTTTGATAAAATTTTATAAAAATATTTAAAATTATAGGATTTTTAATGCAAGAAAAATCGGATTTTTCCAAAGGCTTAGTTATTTGGCTAACAGGTTTAGCAGGAAGTGGAAAAAGTTATATTGCTGAAGCTTTATATAAAAAATTGTGTTTAAAATATAAAAATATTATTTATCTTGATGGAGATGAATTAAGAGATTTACTTGGAAATTACGATTATGATAAACAAGGACGCATTAATATGGCGTTAAAAAGATCTCAATTTGCCCATTTTTTAAGTTCTCAAGGAATGATAGTTATAGTAAGTACAATTTCAATGTTTAAAGAAATTTACGATTATAATAGAAAAACTTTAAAAAATTATTGTGAAATTTATATCCAATGCGAACTTGAAGAGCTTATTAAACGTGATAAAAAAAATCTTTATACCAAAGCAATAAATAAAGAAATTAATAATGTTGTAGGTATTGACTTAAAATATGATGAACCAAAACCAGATTTAATTATAGATAATAATCAATTTGGTAATTTAGAACAAAAAGTTGAAAATATTTTAAATTTTTTAAAAATTTAAAATATTTTTCTAAAAATAAATTAAAATCTAATTATATTTTATCACTTAAGCATAGTATTTATAATTTATTTTTATAAAAAAGTATAAAAGTATTTACTTTTATACTTTTTTAATCACTATTTCATCATTATTAGCATCAATTAAAATACTATCGTTTTCATTCAATTTATCAGATAAAATCATATCGCTTAATTTATCCTCTATCATATCATAAATAGCTCTTTTTAAAGGTCTTGCTCCAAATTCAGGATCAAAACCCTCTTTTGCAATCAAAAGTGCTCCTTCTTCACTAAGCTCTGCTTTAATCCCTTTATTAGCCAAATTTTTTTGCAAATCTTTAAAAAGAAGCTTAACTATCTCATAAGCCTCATCTTTTCCTAAAGGGTTAAAGGTAATAATATCATCTAAACGATTTAAAAATTCTGGTTTAAAGAAATTTTTTAATTCGTTTTTAATTGCATTTTCTTTTTCTTCGCCATCTAAATTCATAATAGCCAAAGAAGCAATATTTGAAGTTAAGATTATAATGGTATTTTTAAAATCAACTACAACTCCTTTGCTATCAGTTGCTCTAGCATCATCTAAAATGCCTAAAAGTATGTTAAAAACATCTTTATGAGCTTTTTCAACCTCATCAAATAAAAGCACACTATAAGGCTTACGACGCACAGCTTCAGTTAATTCTCCACCTTCTTCGTGTCCAATATATCCTGGAGGTGCTCCTAAAAGTCTTGATACACTATGTTTTTCCATAAATTCACTCATATCAAAACGAATCATTGCTTTTTCATCATCAAATAAAAACTTTGCCAAAGCTTTAGCTGACTCTGTTTTTCCTACTCCAGTTGGTCCTAAAAATAAAAAACTTCCTATAGGTTTATTGTCTGCATTAAGCCCTGCTTTATTGCGCTTTATAGCTCTTGCTAAAGCAGCTAAAGCTTTATCTTGACCTATGACACTTTCTTTTAAATGTTTTTCAACTTCTAAAAATTTAATTTTTTCAGAAGTAAGCATTTTTTGCACACTTATGCCTGTCCATTTGCTTAAAATTCCAGCTACTAAATCCTCATCTACTTGATTTTTAAGCAAAACTCCATTTTCACTCATTTTCTTCCATTTTTCTTCGGCATTTAAAAGCTCTTTTTCTAAACTTGGAATTTTACCATATTCTAGCTCAGCAGCTTTTTGAAACTCTCCTTTATTTTTAGCCAAATTAGCTTCATTTCTTAAAAGATCAATTTCTTTTTTCTTTGAACTTATCTCATCAAAAACAGCCTTTTCGTTTTCAAATTGAGAATTTAAAGTATTTTGTTTTTCTTTTAAATTAGATAATTCTTTAGTTATCTCTTCAAGCCTTTTTTGATTTTTTTCATTATTTTCCATTTTTAAAGCTTCATTTTCAACTTCTAAAGTTTCTATATCTTTTCTCACTTTTCTTAAAGAACTTGGTTCACTTTCTATTTGCATTTTAAGTTCAGCTGCAGCTTCATCAATTAAATCAATAGCTTTATCAGGTAAAAACCTATCTGCAATATAACGTTTAGAAAGTTTTGCAGCAGCTACTAAAGCACTATCATTAATACTTACATTATGGTGTATTTCAAGTCTTTCTTTAATACCTCTTAACATTGCCAAAGCTTCATTAATACTTGGCTCACCAACATTTACAGGTTGAAAACGACGTTGTAAAGCAGCATCTTTTTCAAAGTATTTACGATACTCTTTTAAAGTTGTTGCTCCTATAGTATGAAGTTCACCTCTTGCAAGTGCCGGTTTTAAAATATTTGCCGCATCCATACTACCTTCACTTGCCCCAGCTCCAACAATAGTATGAATTTCATCAATAAAAAGTATAATATTTTCACTTTTAATTACTTCATTAACAACAGATTTCAATCTATCTTCAAATTCACCACGATATTTTGCACCAGCTATTAATGCACTCATATCAAGAGCAATTAATTTTTTATTTTGCAAAGAAGTTGGAACATCTTTTTTAACAATTCTTTGTGCTAAAGCTTCTACAATTGCAGTTTTTCCAACACCAGGTTCTCCTAATAAAATAGGATTATTCTTGGTTTTGCGAATTAAAATTTGCATTAATCTTTCTATTTCTTCTTCTCTACCTATGACAGGATCAAGCTTTGATTCAATAGCTTTTTGAGTTAAATCAATACCAAATTTATTAAGAGCATCTAAAGTTTCATCACTTGTTTTACTATCTATTTTACGTCCAGCTCTTAAACTTTGTAACTCTTTTTGAAATTCTTTTATATCTAAAAATTTAGATAAAATTCCTCTAATAGGTTCTTTTTCACTCTCACTTATTAGCCAAATATCTACAGATAAATAACTATCTCCATTAGCACTCATTAAACCTTTGGCATTTTCTAAAGAATTGACTATTTCATTAGAAAATTTAATATTTTCTTTTGTTACATTTGAACTTGTTGCAAGATTTGAAATTTTGCTTTTAATCTCAAGCTCTAAAGCTTCTTTAGAAATATTTAATTTATTTAAAATTTGATTTAAAATACTAGCACTATCTACAGTTAAAGCCCATAAAAGATGCAAAGGAACTACTTCATTATTTTTAGAATATATCGCTAAAGATGCTGCACTTTCAAGATTTGAAAGCATAGAATCTGTTAAATAATCTTGTATATTTGCCATAACTCATCCTTAATTATTTCATTTTTTAGATTATTATATAACTTTAGTCATATTATGTCAAGTTTATTTATATATTTTTATTAATTTTATTTATATAAATACTATAAATACAATTATATAATAATTATGTTTTTCTAGATATATTCTTGATTTATTTACGATTCTTTAAGTTAAGTTTATTAAAATTAAAAAATAATAAATAAAATTTGGAGTTTAAAATTGAAAGCTAAAAGAATTTTTGCCCTAATAAGTGGCTTTATAGGATCTTTAATCTTTTGTTTTTTTATAGTCAATGTTTTAGAAGCTAAAACAAACAATACAAATGAGCAAATACAGCAACGTCTTCAATCTTTGGAAAAATTAACTAAAACTTTAGCAATCATCGAGCAATATTATATCGATGATATAAATATTACCAATTTAGTAGATAAATCAATCTCCGGACTTTTAAATAATCTTGATGCACATTCTTCTTTTTTAAATGAAAAAGACTTCAATGATATGAAAATTCAAACTAATGGTGAATTTGGAGGGCTTGGAATCACTGTTGGCATGAAAGATGGAGCTTTGACTGTTATTTCTCCTTTAGAGGGAACTCCAGCTGATAAAGCAGGTATTAAACCAGGAGATATTATTTTAAAAATCAATAATGAAGCTACTTTAGGAATTTCGCTTAACGATGCTGTTGATAAAATGAGAGGAAAACCAAAAACTAAAATTACTTTAACAATTTTTAGAAAAGGGGCAAATGAGCCTTTTAATGTGACCTTAACAAGAGATATTATAAAGGTTGATAGCGTTTATTCAAAACTTATAGAAAATGAAAATATATTATATATTAGAGTTACAAATTTTGATAAAAATATTGTAGAGAAAACTAGCAAAGAACTTAAAAAATATCCAAAAGTAAATGGAGTTATTTTAGATTTAAGAAATAATCCTGGAGGATTATTAAATCAAGCTGTAGGTCTTGTTAATCTTTTTGTTGATAAAGGGATAATTGTTTCTCAAAAAGGACGCATAAAAGAAGAAAATCAAGAATATAAAGCAGATGCTAAAAATAAAATTTCTAATGCCTCTTTAGTAGTGCTAGTCAATGGAGGAAGTGCGAGTGCGAGTGAAATAGTCAGCGGGGCTTTGCAAGATTTAAAAAGAGCTATTGTTGTAGGAGAAAATACCTTTGGTAAAGGAAGTGTTCAACAAATTATCCCTATTAATCAAAATGAAGCTTTAAGATTAACCATAGCAAAATATTATTTGCCAAGCGGTAGAACTATCCAAGCTATAGGAGTTAAACCAGATATTGAAATTTTTCCAGGAAAAGTAAATACAGATAAAAATAGTTTTACTATTAAAGAAAGCGATTTAAAACAACACCTTGAAAATGAATTAGAAAAACTTGATAAGCAAAAAGATTTAAAAAATCAAAATAAAGATGATAAAAATTTAATTACATCAAAACAAATTAATGAAGATGCCCAATTAAAAACAGCGATTGATGCAATTAAAATTTTAAATCTTAAGGTAAGTCAATGAAAAAAGATTTATTTTATGAAGGTAAAGGTAAAAAAATTTACAAAACACAAGATGATGACTTGTTTATTGCTGAATTTAAAGATGATTTAACTGCATTTAATGCAGAAAAAAAAGGCAAAGAAGAAGGTAAGGGTAAATTAAATTGTAAAATAAGTACTATAATTTTCGAATTATTAGAAAAAAATGGTATTAAAACTCATCTTGTAAAAGCTATTAGTGATAATGAACAACTGATTAAAAAATGTCAAATTATTCCTATAGAAGTTTTAATTCGCAATATTGCAGCAGGATCTTTAAGTAAAAGACTTGGTATAAAAGAAGGAAAGGTTCTCCCCTTTACTCTAGTAGAATTTTGTTTAAAAGATGACAAACTTGGAGATCCTTTTATCAATGATGAGCATTGCTTGCTTTTAAATTTAGTTAAAGACCAAAATCAAATTATAACTATAAAAGAACTGGCAAGAAAAATTAATACGATTTTATTAGATTTTTTCGATCAAAGAAATTTAAAACTAATAGATTTTAAAATAGAATTTGGTCTTTCTAAAAATCAAGAAATTATTTTAGCTGATGAAATTAGTCCTGATAGTTGCAGACTTTGGGATAAAAATACCAATGAAAAACTTGATAAAGACAGATTTAGACAAGATCTAGGAAATGTTAAAATAGGCTATGAAGAAATACTTAGAAGAATTGTAGGATAACTATGAAAGTTGTTGTTAATATTTTTTTAAAAGAAGGTGTTTTAGATCCTCAAGGAAAAACTATACAAAAAGCTTTACATTCTCTAAATTTTAATAATGTAAACAATGTTAAAATGGCAAAACAAATCATTCTTGAACTTAATGAAAATGATAAAATGAAAGCAAATAAAGAAGTAAAAAAAATGTGTGAAGAACTTTTAGTTAATGACGTTATAGAAGATTATGAGATTATTATATGAAAGTAGCTATTATAAGATTTCCTGGAACTAATTGTGAATTAGATACTCAATATGCTTTTGAAAAACTAAATTTAAAAACACAAATCATTTGGCATGAAGAAAAAGAATTTCAAGCTGATTTAGTTGTATTACCCGGTGGATTTTCTTATGGAGATTATCTAAGATGTGGCGCAATTGCAAAATTTGCTCCTATTATACCGGCTATATTAGAACACGCAAAAAAAGGTGGTTACATTTTAGGAATCTGTAATGGTTTTCAAATTCTTTTAGAATTAAAACTTTTAAAAGGGGCTTTAAAAGCAAACAATAGTCTTAGTTTTATTTCAAAAAATCAAAAATTAAAAATAATTTCAAATCAAAATGCCTTATTGAGATATTTTAACAAAGAAGAGATTATTACATTACCTATTGCACACGGAGAAGGAAATTACTTTGCCACTGATGATGATTTAAAAGAACTTGAAGATAAAGATTTAATTCTTTTAAAATATATAAATAATCCTAATGGTTCATTATGTGATATAGCAGGAATATGTGATGAAAATAAAAAAATTTTTGGTCTTATGCCTCATCCTGAAAGATTTTGCGAAAATATCTTAGGAAGCGACATAGGGCTTAAAATCTTAAAAGGATTTATTTCTTGATTGCTTTTTTAAGATTTTTCTTTTTCATTTCTTTTTTAATCATCAAAGTCCTAGCGCAAGATAATATAAATAATTTACAAATAGAACTTAAAAATCTTCCAGAAGAAGAGCAAAAAATTTATAAAAATATTGCTCCTAGCGATGAAAGCGAAGATTATCAAAAAAATATTGAAGATCCTTTCATCCCGCAAAGCTCACTTGTTTTAATTACTGGCAATTATATAAATAAAGCTTATGTTGGAGAAGTTTTTCCTATAACAATCTATGCTAAAACTACAGAAAATACCAATTTTAATTTTCATATTGAATTTATCAAAAATAATGATCTCTTGTTTTTAAATCCTGATGTTAAATGGGAAAGAAAAAATGATGTTTATGAAGCAACATTATGGTTTGAGGCAAAAACCTCTAATGCTAATTTAGAACAAATCATTATCAAGCTAAGTCGCAATAATGTTTTTTTCCAAAAAGCTAATATTGCTATAAATCCTATAAAATTTGAAAATACGCCAAGTAGTAATAATTTTTCTCATTTAGTTGCAAGCTCACTTGAAATTAAAAAGATTAAAACAAATTATTTTGATGATAAAAATGTAATTATGATTATGGAATTAAATGCTACTAATACCAATCTTAAAAGTTTTTACTTAAAAGGAATAGAAAAACAAGGTATTGAAAATTTAAAAGGAGATTTTAATTCTTCTAATGCTTATTATTATGCAGTATTTCCTGTAAATAAAAATATTTTTTCTTTTTCTTATTTTAATAAAGATGAAAAAAAACTTCAAAACTATAATTTAAAAATAAAAGTTAGCGAAGATAGTATAAGTACACAAAGTGATTTAAATCCTACTAATAAAGATTTTAATATCTATAAACAATATGGACTTTGGATTATTGCTTTTTTACTAGGAATTTGCTTTGTTTTTAAAAAAAATTACATTATTTTAGTTTTTGCGCTAATTTGTTTTATCTCTGGATTTTTAATAGACACTTCAACAAAAATTGGAATTTTAAAAGCTAATGCCAAAGCTAGAATTTTGCCGACTGAATTGTCAACTTATTTTTACACAACTAATAACAATGAAAAAGTTGAAATTTTAGGAGAAAGAAAGCCATATATAAAGGTTTTATTTAAAGATGGAAAAATAGGATGGGTAGAAAATGAAGATCTTGCAAAAAATTAGAGCTTTATATTTTTGGATCTTTTTTATTTTAAGCGTAAGCTTAGTTTTGCTTTGCTTTTGTTTTATATCATCTCAAAAAAAACTTTGGAAAATTCGTAAATTTTGGGCAAAAACTCAAAAATATATTATTCCCTATAAAGTAGAACTTAAAGGTGTATTCAATCAACAAGCTTCTATGATACTTATGAATCATCAAAGTACTTTAGATATTATCGCTTTAGAAGATATTTATCCTAAAAATTTAGCTTGGATTGCAAAAAAAGAATTAGCTCAAATTCCTGTATTTAAATTAGCAATGAAAAAGCCTAAATTCCTTTGTATAGATAGAAAAAACCCAAGGGAGTTAATAAAAATATTAAAAGAAGCAGAACAAAGACTAAATGAAAATAGAGTATTGGCTATATTTCCAGAAGGAACAAGATCAAGAACCCAGAAATTGCTTAAATTCCAAAGTGGAGCCAAAATTTTAGCACAAAAATTAAATTTAAAAATTCAACCTATTCTTATTGTAGATTCTGCAAAAATTTTAGATACCAAAAGTTTTAATGCGAATAAGGGAATTCTTAAAATTATTTGTATGGATTTAGTTGATACTAGTGATGAATTATGGCTTGAAAATACACGTAAAAAAATGCAAGAGCTTCTTGATAAAGAAAGAAATAACCTTAAATTATGTTAAATACACTTTTAATTGTAGGGCTTGGAGGATTTTTAGGTGCTATTTTTAGAATGCTTTTTATCGAATTAATAAATAAATTTTTACCCTATTCTATTAATCTTGGAACACTTTTTGTTAATATTTTAGGATCATTTTTTTTGGGAATGTTATATTCTTATTTACAAAATAGATATTTTTCACCTTATTTAAATTCTTTTGTTAACATAGGATTTTTAGGTGCTTTTACTACTTTTTCTAGTTTTTCATATCAAAATTTACTATTTTTACAAAATGGGTGCTATTTAAATTTAATTCTTAATATATTCCTTAATATAAGTTTTTGCCTATTTGCTGTATGGATTGGTCTTTTAATTTTTAAATAATTTAAAATTATAAAATAAAAACTAAATTTTAATAATCACTATAAAATATCTTAATTAAAAAAGTTATTGTCCATAAATCTCAAAAATACTTTATAAAATCTTATTTGATTAAAAAATATTGATAAAAATTTCTTTTAAAAGCCAAATTCTCTATCTTTTAAAAAATATCTAGATTTAAAATTTACTCTTAATTTTAATTTTTTTTGCTAAAATATCTCCTTAAAAATTAATTAAGGAGAAAAGATATGCAATTTCAAACTGAAGTCAATCAACTTTTGCAACTTATGATACATTCTTTATATTCTAATAAAGAAATTTTTTTAAGAGAGTTGATTTCAAATGCAAGTGACGCTCTTGATAAACTAAATTTTTTAAGCGTTAGTGATGATGCATATAAAAACCTTCAATTTAAACCAAAAATAGAAATTAAACTTGATAAAGATAAAAAAACTTTAAGCATTAGCGATAATGGTATTGGTATGAATAAAGATGATTTAATCAATCATTTAGGAACCATAGCAAAGAGCGGAACAAAAAATTTTTTAGAAAATTTAAGTGGAGATGCAAAAAAAGATTCTCAGCTTATAGGGCAATTTGGTGTTGGATTTTATTCAGCTTTTATGGTGGCAGAAAAAATCGAAGTTTTGACTAAAAAAGCCTTAGATGATAAAGCTTATCTTTGGAGTTCTGATGCAAAAGGCTATGAAATAGAAGAAGCAGACAAACAAGAGCAAGGTACTATCATAACGCTTTATTTAAAAGATGATGAATTTTTAAATTCTTACAAAATTGAAAATATAGTTGAAAAATATTCTAATCATATTCAATTTCCAATCTTTATGGAAAAAGAAGAATATATCCCTGCTAAAGAAGGCGAAGAAGAAGGAAAAACAGAATTAAAAATTTCTCAAATCAATAAAGCTAATGCTTTATGGAGATTATCAAAAGCTTCTTTAAAACAAGAAGATTATGAAAAATTTTATGAACAAAATTTCCATGACAATGAAAAACCCTTGCTTTATCTTCATACAAAAAGCGAAGGAAAATTTGAATATAATTCTTTATTCTTCATCCCAAAAAACGCACCTTTTGATCTTTTTCGCGTTGATTATCAAAGTGGCTTAAAACTTTATGTAAAAAGAGTATTTATTAGCGATAATGATAAAGAGCTTTTGCCAACTTATTTAAGATTTATAAGAGGTATTATTGATGTTGAAGATCTTCCTTTAAATGTAAGTCGTGAAATCTTACAAGAAAACCAAATTTTAAAAGCAGTTAAAGAAGCTAGTGTTAAAAAAATTCTTAGCGAATTAACAAAATTAAAAGAGAAAGATAAAGAAAAATATATAAACTTTTTTAAAACCTTTGGAAAAGTTTTAAAAGAAGGTTTATATGGCTTTGGCGACAATAAACAAAGTTTATTAAAACTTATGATGTATAAGAGCACCAAAAGCGAAGGTTTAAGAACTCTTGATGAATATAAAGAAAATATTAAAGCAGAGCAAAAAGAAATTTATTATATTACAGGGAATAATGAAAGCTTACTTAAAAATTCTCCACTATTAGAAGAGTATAGAAAAAAAGATGTTGAAGTTTTGCTAATGGATGATGAAATTGACTCTTTAGTTATGCCAATGCTTGATGAATATGAAGGTCTTAAATTCGTAGCAATTAATCAAGTGGAAAACAAAGAAGAAATTAGTGATGAAGATAAACAAAATTTTGCTTCTTTACTTGCTAAATTTAAAGAATTACTTAAAGAAGAAGTAGATGATGTACGCCTTACTTCAAGACTTAGCGATAGCCCAAGTTGTATAGTTTATGATAAAAATAAACCTGATTTTGCTATGCAGCAAATTCTTAAACAAATGGGACAAGAACAAAATATCAAACCTATTTTAGAACTAAACCCTAAACATCAAATATTTAACAAGCTAAAAGAAAATGAAACCTTTGCTCCAGATATTGCTACCTTAATCTTAAATATGGCAAAATTAAGTGAAGGAATGGGAGTAAATAAACCTGATGAATTTAATAAAGCTCTTAATAAAATTATCATAAAGGCTTTATCTTGATTGTAAATATAGCTATTACAAAAGCTAATTTAGATGAATATCAAATTTTTGATGTTAGAACTCCTTTGGAATGGGAAGAAGGAGTTCTAAAAAATGCTGAACTTGTTTATCTTTATGATAATAAAGGTTTTATCAATCCAAATTTTACACAAGAAATTAAAGAAAAACTCAATAATAAGCCATTGGCTTTTGTTTGTCGTAGTGGAAATAGAAGTCAAATAGCAGCTCAGATCATCCAAGATGAACTTAAACTTTCTAGTACAAATCTTGAAGGTGGTATGATGGCATACTACAAGGAAAAATAAAATGGCTTTTTATTTACTCATTGCTGCTTTATCTTTTTTAATGCTTTATTTTGCTATTAAAAAATATACTTTAAAAATTGATGAAAAAACTTTACTAGAACCTATTAAAACTGATATTTATCCTAAATTTTGTGATTATATTGATGAAAAAATTCGAGAATTAAAATGCAAAGTACAAAATAATGAATTAGAACTTTTAGACTTAGATAAAAAAGATAATTTTTTAGAGTATCTTGGAGATTTAAGCCGTGAGCTTACTTTTATACAAACTATGAATTTGAGTAAAAAAAGTGATGAATTATGGCAAAATGAACTTTTTAATTTTTTAAAAAAATTAGAGCAAATTATTGAAGATTTTTTAAAAGAATCTCACTCAATCAATGAAAAGCTAAGAAACGACTTAATGCAAAATTTTGAAACATTAAAAGAGGGAAATTAAAAAATCATTTCCCCTTGAATAAAATGATGTTTTATTTTCCCATATAGCTTATCTTTAGCATACAAAGAATTAGAAGAAGTTTCAAAAGAAGCACTCTCATCAAAAATAATAAAATTAGCTTCTTTTCCAACTTCGATTTCCCCGGTATTTAAACCTAAGAATTTTGCAGGATTTAAACTTGTAAGCTTGCAAAGTTCCTTCCAAGATAAAAGCTTATCTTTGATAAAAAAAGTATAACAAAGACTAATAAATTCATCAATACTATCTATACCAAAAACAGCTTCATCAAAAGTTGTATCTTTTAAGCATTTTGTATAAGGGCTATGCATGCTACTTAAAAAACTAATTTTTTCTTCTTTTAGGGCATTTTTTAAAGAGTTTAAATTCTCTTTTGAGCGCAAAGGAGGCATAAGTTTAGCCAAGGTATTAAAATCTTTACAACTTGTATCATCTTTAATTAAATGATGAATACTAAAAAGAGTTAAATTTTTTTCATCTAATAAAGACAAAGACTTTTCAAGGCTTAAAATATCATAAAGAATTTTAACCTGATAAAAGTTTTCAAGTTCTTTTATCTTGGCCACTTCACTTGTTTCTGCTACTTCGCTAATGCCGCTTAATCCTAATTCAGAACTTGTTAAGCTTTCATTCATTACACCATTATCATAATTTTTTTCATAACATTGCATAAAAATTGGTAAATTTTTCATTAAGGCATATTGTATACTGATTTTTAAAACATTGGCATCGATTGCACTATTAAGTTCTAAAGCACAAGCACCTCTATCTATAAACATAGAAAGATTTCTTAATTTATTTTGAGAATCTAACACTTTAACACTAGGAAAAATATGTATTTTTCTTTGAGATAAATTCTGCAAATATAATTCAAACCCTTGTTCATCAAAATTTGTACTATCGCGCAATACAATAGCACAAATCCCATTTTTCAAGCATTGTTCTTCTAATATATCTAAATGTTTTAAGGAAAATACATTATCTTTTAAAGTAATACAAAGATCAATAAAAGAAGGTAG
>NZ_JAENKR010000099.1:0-4295 GCF_016598965.1 Campylobacter sp. TTU-622 | reverse complement strand
TTCTAAATCTCTATAAAATTCATAAAATGCTATATTTAATCTTTTGCTTAAACTCTCATATCTTAGAGGAGTATTGCCAAGTAAAAAATTTTTAGCTTGATTTAATTCTTCCTCATTAACTCCTTTTTCAACAAATTCATTAAAAACTTGTTTTATAATCTTTTTAGCTTCTTGTGCATTTTCATTTTTTGTTTGTAAATATCCAAAAATACGATTATATGATAAATTTAAATCAAGCATAGCATATGCTGAATAAGCAAGTCCTCTTTTAACGCGAATTTCTTCCATTATTCTAGAACCAAAACCTGCTTGCCCTAATATAAAATGAGAAATTTTAGCCATATAAATATCATTATCTTTAATATTTCCATAAAATGGAGAAGCAAAATAAATATAAGCTTGTTCGCTTTCTTTACGCACTAAACTAACATCTTTTATCTTTGAGGTAAGATTAAATTTTTTATCTGGAATTTTTTCTCCTTTAACTAAAGGATTTAAAATAAGTTCTAATAATTTTTGTATATCTTTTTTTACGAAATCTCCACCTAAAGTTATAATAAGATTGCTAAGATTTAAATGTCTTTTAAAAAAGTCTTTTAAATCTTTAAGTGTAATTTGCTTAATACTTTCTTCATTTCCATCATTAGGGCTTTGAAATTCTTTATAATCAAATGTATTAGAATTTAATAAATTCTTTGCTAAATAATCAAAATCACTATTTTTACTTGCTAATTCGCTTAAAGCAAGAAATTTATTTTTCTGTAATATTTTTTCATTAAAACGAGGTTTTTCTAATAAATTAGCTAAAGACTTAAAGGCAAATTCTTTATACTCTTTTAATAAAGAAAGATTAATTTCTAAAGTTTCAAACCCGCTACTAGCTGAGAGATTTATAGCTTTTAATTCTAATTCTTTAAAAAAATTATCATCTACTCCCTCATTTAAAATTCTTACCAACATTCTTGCAGTTCCTGGTATCAAATCAAAACTTCTACCACAATTTTTAAAAATTAATTTTAATACTATAATCGGAAGATCATTATTTTCTTCAAAAATCAAAGGAATTTTTGTATTTTTAAAATTTAAATATTCTAATTTCATTAAAACCTTTCTAAAATTTCATAAGCCGTATTTCTTTTAGCAGCTTTTTCACCTAAGCTTTGGATAAGTCTTATCATTTCATCTTGATTCATTTTATAACTTGCTCCAGCTGCTGAAACAACGTTTTCTTCCATCATAGTAGAGCCTAAATCATTGGCTCCAAATTTTAAAGCAAGTTGTCCTATTAAAGAACCTTGAGTTACCCAAGAACTTTGAATATTTTTAAAATTATCCAAATAAAGTCTTGATAAAGCAAGTAATCTTAAATAACGATTAGAACTTTGTTTTAAAATTTCAGGATGTTTTTTAATTAAAAGAGTATTTTCACTTTGAAAACTCCACAAAATAAAAGCTCTAAAACCATTTGTTTCATCTTGAAGCTCTCTTAAATATTCTAAATGTTCAATAATTTCTTCGTTTGTTTCTACGGTTCCAAACATCATTGTAGCAGTGCTTTTCATGCCAATTTTATGTGCGTTTTTATGAACTTCAAGCCAAGTTTTTACATCACATTTATTTGGAGCTATAATATCTCTTACTCTATCACTTAAAATTTCAGCTCCAGCTCCAGGGATGGAAAAAAGACCCTTGTCTTGAAGTCTTTTTAAAACTTGAATAATAGGAATTTTAGAAGCTTTTGCAATATAAGCAATTTCTACAGCAGAAAAACCATGGATTGTGATATCAGGGTAAGTTTTTTTAATCCAATCTACCAAATCCTCATACCATTCTATCTTAAGTTTTGGATGAACTCCACCTTGAAAAAGAATTTGAGTTCCACCTATAGCTTTAAGCTCTTCAATTTTTTTACCAATTTCTTCATAACTTAAAATATAAGCATCATCTTCTTTATGATGACGATAAAAAGCACAAAATGAACAATCAATACAACAAACATTAGTGTAATTAATATTACGATCTACTACAAAAGTTGTAATTTTTTCAGGGTGTAATTCTAATTTTTTTTTATAGGCCATCTCTCCTAGTTCTATTAAGCTTGCATTTTCAAGTAAATCTAGGGCTTCTTTTTTTTCAAGTCTTTTCTTCAAAACTTATTCCTTAATTTATAATCTCTAATAAATATTATAACATTTAAAAATATAAAATTGTGTTATAATTATAAGTTATGAATTATATAGATTTATTAAAAAATAATAAAAACATACGAATTTTGGCAAGTGTACAGTTTGTCGTTTATTTTGGAGCTTGGTTTTCTCAAACTGGAGTTTATACTCTTTTAGTAAATTTAAATGCTCCAACTTGGGCTATTTCAATAAGTGCTATGCTTGCTTTTTTACCAGGAGTTTTACTCGCGCCTATTAATGGGGTCATCGTTGAAAGAAATAAACCTAAAAAATTATTATTAACGATGGCAAGTCTTGAACTGATATCTATTTTTATGCTTATTTTTGTTAAAGATCTTAGTATGCTTTGGCTTTTATTTGTTTTAATCTTTTTAAGACTTTGCGTTGCTTCAATTTATTTTCAAACAGAAATGAGTTTGCTTGCTAAAATACTTAATGCTAAGGAATTAAAACTCGTTAATGAAATGCATAGCATTATATGGGCTGTTTCTTATACTGCTGGTATGGCTATGGCTGGAATTTTTATTAATTTTCTTGGAATTCAAAATGCTTTTTTATTTGATGTTTTTCTTATTGGTATTGGTATCTTTTTTCTTACTAAATTAATCATTCCAGATTTTGAACGTAAAAAACAAAATAATTTCATCTTTATGATAAAAGATGGATTCTTATATATCTTTAGAAAAAAAATTATTTTACATCTTATAATGCTTCACGCCTTTGTTGGCATTACTGCATATGATGCTTTAGTGACACTCTTAGCCAAACATCAATATAAAGAAGTATTATCTGCTGCTTTAGTAATAGGCTTTATTAACGCAATTAGAGCTTGTTCTTTAGCTATTGGACCAATTATTTTAAGTCGTTTTATCAATAGCAAAACTCTTGTTTATTTTTATATTGGACAAGGAGTAGGTATCATATTTTGGGCTTTAACTCAATTTAATTTTTATCTTTCCTTTTTAGGTCTAATAGCAGCAGGATTTTTTACCTCATCTCTTTGGGCTTATACTTATACTATGGTGCAAAAAAACTGCGATAAAGAATATTATGGAAGAGTTATAGCTTACACAGATATGGTTTATCTTACTTTTAGTGCTATTGTTTCTATTTTTATAGGTATTTTATTTGATTGGGGTTTAAATCTGCAAATGATTACTTCTTTGCTTGGTATTATTTTTATATTTGCTGCTTTTTATTGGAAATATTTTACAAAAGCTTATTCAAAAGAATTAAACTAATCTTTTATAATAATATTTTCCAAATTTTTAAAATAAAATAAATTTGCTCCATCTTGATAATTGTATTCAAGTTTTATACAATGAGATTCTAAAATAGTATTTACAATATAAAGTCCTAAACCAAAACTATCCTTTTGCTTAGAACCTTGAGTAAAAGCCTGAGTATAATACTCTAAAGAGTTATTTAGTTTATCTCCATAATTTTTAAAACAAATAAAATCTTTTGAAATTTCAATTTGCAAAAAATGCTCCTTAGAATACTTCACTCCATTATCAATCATATTTTTAATTGCTGTTGTAAAAAGTTTAAAATCAACACTAACAAAAAAACTTTCTTTTATAGAAATTTTAATATTTTTATCATCGTTCATTGCTATTTCTTTGGCTTCATCTAAAATATCTAAAATATTATATTTTTTTTTATTGATAAAAGCAGCACCTGAAGTAATTTGCTCAATCGCAGCAAATTCATTAATTAGAATTTCAAGACGATTAAATATTCCCTCTAAGCGACTTTTATATTTATTATCTTCAAGCATTTCTAGTGTAATTAAACCTTTAGTAATTGGAGTTTTAAGCTCATGCATAATATTTCTTAAAAAAAACTGACGCGATTGATTAAGTTTTCTAATTTGCACTATAGCCAAATAAAAAGCATTAGCAACTTGAGAAATTTCATCTTGCCCATTGCTTACATCTTCAATTGTATCAAGCTTATTAAGAGCAAATTTATCAATTTGTTTTTTTAAAGCTTTTAAAGGTTTTAATTTTTTAAAAATAAAAATATAAAGTAAAATCAAGATACATATTACAACTACTGCAATAACTTTTATCGTAAAATATCTATAACTTTGATAATCTTGATCAT
>NZ_JAENKR010000098.1:0-4320 GCF_016598965.1 Campylobacter sp. TTU-622 | reverse complement strand
CTCATATACAGGATAATCACTTGCTATAATGATTGTTGCAATACAAGCTATAACAATAGCTAATATAGAAAGTAAAATTCCATAAGGCCAAAAAGTTTTTTTAACCATTTTTCTTCCTCTTCATTTTTCTTTGCACAAAATAAAGCAATGAAAAACAAATAAACCCATAAATTAAAATTCTTAAAATATTTATAGTATCACGATTTGCATTGCCTATAGAATTTTCAAGCTCTAGATTGAAATATTTTGCGATTTTATCACAAATATCAGCATATCCATTTAAAACAGCAGCGTTATAAATATCTTTTCCTTTATTAGAAACAAGAATGGGCAATATAGTTCCTGTGCTAGGATAAGGACTTAAAACCTTATTTTTATCAAAAAAAAGCAAAGAATCTTTAGTTCCTATAATATCAACTTTATGTGAAATTTTTGAAAGCATTAATAAAACATTGGGTTTAACAAGCTGTTCTTGAAGTTTAAATAAGTCTTCAAAAGGGGTTTGATCTGCTATAGCAACACCTACGAAAATACCTGTTTTATCATAAAGCTCTTTTCCTATAAGATTTATTTCTTTAATCACTTTATCATTTAAAACATTTTCATTTAAAATAATTGCATCAAAAGCAAAAATTTTATAAGGAAAAAAGAATAAAAAGGCAAAAAAAATGCCTTTTAAAAGTACTCTCATCCTATATTAAGATGATTGATACTTAAAACAGACCAAGCTGTAATAGCCGCTGTAACAAAAAGACCAATAACCACTAAATATTCTAAAACCTTATTCATTATTTTCCTTTATTGCTTTAAAATCTTCAACCTTAGAACCTAGCATTTTAATTTCTTGTGTATTTTTCAAAGTATATGGTTTTTGCATAACTTCTTGTTGCGCTTTAATCCCCCATATCGTAAGAACAACTAAAATGATAATTAAAAGTAAAGTTGCAATCAATAAACCACTTACTCCAGATAATGAAAATACTGATCTTTTTATATTTTCCATTATTCACCCCTTGAAAGAGAAATTACATATTCACCAACGGCTTGTTTTTGAATATCATTTAAAGATGGAAATGATGGCATAGAACCAATAAAACCTTTTTTACCGCTATTTAACACATCTACAACAAAAGAAGCTGAACCATATTTTGTTAGATCAGGAAAAGCTCCATCTTGTCCTTTTCCATCTTCTCCGTGACATGCTGCACAACTTGCATAAGCTTCTTTGCCTTTTGCTACTAAATCTTCATTACTTGTTTTTTTAATAGCAGAAAGCTCTTTAGCAACATAAGCAGCAATTGCTTTTATATCCTCATCTTCTATGCCTAAATCAGAAGCAGCTGGCATTTCTCCACCTGAAAAATTCATTCCTTTAGATCCAGTTTTTATTGTTTCAACTATACCTTCTTCTGAACCCCAGATATTTAAATTTTGAGCTTTTCCATTCATTCCATCTGCTGTAATTCCGTGACATGCTGCACATTGGACTAAAAATATATTCTCACCCATAGTGATTCTATCTTGTTCGCTTAAATTTTTAAATTTTTCTTCAAATTTAGCATTATGTAAAGCTACTTCTTCGTTATATTCACCTATTCTTGAATACAAATTTAAAGGATACCCCCATAAAAAATACCATATACCCCAAACAATAGTTAAAACATAAACAACTAACCATCCTATAGGAATATTATTTTTATATTCTTTTATATCATCCCAACTATGCTCACTTAATTCCAAATCTTCTTTCTTTTTCTCTTTAATTTGCTTAAAAATTCTATTTACAACTATTAAAGTAATTAAAATAATTAAGATTGCACCTATTAAAGATAAAAGATTAATATTATCTTCTAAATTTAACCATTGCATTAAGCACTCCTTTTACTTTCTAAAACACTATCATTAATATCATCATTCAAAGCAAGTTTTGCATATTGTTCATAATTTCTTTCGCCTATCTTTTCTTTTTTATAAAGATGAAAATAATATGCATACAAAACAATAGCTAAAAAAACAACAAATACAAAAAATCCATAACCTTGAAAAATCTGCCATTCAGACTTAGAAATGGCAGATAAGTTAAAAGTAATAAGATTTTTAAAAACATCAAATATTATTATTAAATCTTTCATAATTTTTACTTTAAACTATTTAAGTAAGCAATTAAAGCTACAATTTCTTTTATTTCCCCTCTAGCAAAAGCATCTTTTACTTCTTGATCTTTCATCTCATCTACTATACTCTTAGCTTCAAGTTTAACTTCTTCTTGCGCTTCTTCCCAAGTTCCAAGTTTAGTTTGTCCTTCTTTATCATAAGGAACATTAAAAACTTTTTTAACAGTTAAAGCTTCAGCATAAGCTGTTTCTATATCTGCATCATTAGTAAACATATGTTTATAAGAAGGCATAATAGATCCAGGAACCACGGAAGTTGGATCTAACATATGATTTTCATGCCAATCTGTAGTTCTATAATTCCCTACACGTGCAAGATCTGGTCCTGTTCTTTTTGATCCCCAAAGAAAAGGTCTATCATAAGCGAATTCACCGCTTAAAGAATACATCCCGTAACGATCTGTTTCAGACTTGAAAGGACGAATAAGCTGAGAATGACATGCATTACAACTTTCTTTAATATAAATCGCTCTTCCTGCAAGTTGTAAAACAGAATAAGGTTTTTTACCCTCAATTGGTCTTGCACTTTCTGCAAAATTTGGTAAAACTTCTATGATTCCAGCATAAGCAATTACAATGAAAACCGCTACAGCAAAAAAGAATGGATTTTTTTCTAACCAACTAAACATTTTTTCTCCTTATATTGCCATAGGTGAAGCATTTTTAGGCTCTTTATTGAGCACTTTGCCACAAGTAATTGATTTATAAATATTATAAACAAACATAAAAAATCCTACCAAATACAATAATCCTCCAATAGCTCTAATCCAATAATAAGGAATAATAGCCTCAACAGTATCTATAAAAGCATAAAGAAGATTTCCGTATTCATCAGTAGCTCTCCACATCATTCCTTGTGTAATACCTGCTATCCACATCGAACTAAAATAAAGCACAATTCCTATTGTTTGTATCCAAAATTGAGCCTCCATTAAAGATTTGCTATAAAGCTCTCTTTTAAAAATTCTAGGAGTCATATGATAAAGTGCTGCCATAGTCATAAAACCAACCCAACCTAATGTTCCATCATGAACATGGCCAGGAATCCAATCAGTAAAATGAGCTAAAGCATTTACAGATTTTATAGAAAGAATAGGACCTTCAAGCGTTGAAAACATATAAAAGGTTGAAGCAAGAATCATAAATTTAATCAATGGACTTTCTCTTAATTGCTCCCATTCACCTTTCATAGTAAGTAAAATATTAATCGCTGATCCCCAAGAAGGTAATATAAGTATAACAGAAAAAATAGAACCCATAGTTTGCATCCAATCAGGAACAGTAGAATAAAGCAAATGGTGTCCTCCAGCCCAAAGATAAACAAACATTAAGCCCCAAAATGCAAATAAAGAAAGTTTATAAGAAAAAATAGGTTGTCCACTTTCTTTTGGTAAAAAATAATAAATTTGAGCAATAATTCCTACAGTAAAGACAAAAGCAACTGCATTATGCCCATACCACCATTGAACTAAAGCATCGTTTGTTCCAGCATACATAGAAACACTATGCCACCATTTTCCCATACCAGAAACAAAATATGTAGGAACAGCCATATTGTTAAAGAGATAAAGCATTGCTATACCTAAGAAGGTTGCAATATAATACCAAAGAGATATATAAAGGGTTTTTTCTCTACGAATTCCAATAAGACCAAAAATACTAACACCCCACAAGACCCAAACTAAAACAACCATAATATCAAGTGGCCATTCAAGTTCAGCATATTCTTTAGAAGTTGTAACTCCCGCAAATAAAGAAATAATGGCAATAAGCATAGTTAAAACATAGAGGTAAAAATGTATTTTACCTATAGCCATTAAAAAACGAGATTCTGCCATACTAACTTTAAGAACACGTTGTCCTATATAATACCAAGTTGCCCAAATACCAGAAAGCATAAAACCAAAGATAACCCCTGAAGTATGCAAAGGTCTTAATCTTGAAAATGTAGCATATTCTCCTGCTAAATAATTTAAATTAGGATATGCCATTTGAAAAGCTATTAGAGTTCCTATAGCCATTCCAACTATCCCAAAAATTATAGTAGTAAACATAAAATATTTAGCAACCGTATAATCGTAATTTAACATATTACCTGGATGCATCAATTCTCCTTAGAATTTTTAATAATTAATTATTATAAAAT
>NZ_JAENKR010000097.1:0-4372 GCF_016598965.1 Campylobacter sp. TTU-622 | reverse complement strand
TATCAGTGTTTTTAAAGAGGATAATAAAATTTTAAAAGCTTTTACTATAGATGAAAATAAAAATTTAAAAGGAATTTGTAATGATTTTTATCCTTTTATGCCAAGACAAAAACTTCCAAATGTTTATATGGGTAATGGGGCTATTTATATTTTAAAAATTAAAGAATTTTTAAAAAATCCTAGTTTTTTACTTAAAAATACTACTTTTTTCAAAATGGATAAACAAAGTAGTTTTGATATAGATACTTTAGAGGATTTGAAAAAGGCTAATGAATTTTTTAAAAATTTTGATTTTTATTAAAGCCATTTTTTAAGACAATTAGTCTTTTTAGTTTGTAAAAAAAGGTTAAATATGCCTCAAATCTCTATTATACTTCCAACCTTTAATGTAGAAAAATATATAAAAAAAGCTTTAGATAGTTGTATAAATCAAAGTCTTAAAGATATAGAGATTATTGTAGTAGATGATTTAGGAAGTGATAATAGTATAAATATAGCTAAAGAAGAAGCTTTAAAAGATAAAAGAATTAAAATTATTCACAATGAGAAGAATTTAGGAACCTTTGCAAGTAGAAATGTAGGAGTATTAAACTCAAGCTCAGCTTATATAATGTTTTTAGACCCTGATGATACTTTAGCTTTAAATGCTTGTGAGTTAGCTTTAAAAGAGATTAAAGATTTTGATTTGATTTGTTTTGATGCTTTAGTACATAGAGTAAATACCAAACAATTTTATCGTTTTAAACAAAATGAAAATTTTAATCAATCTGAGTTTTTGAATTTTTTACTCCAGCAAAGACATTTTTGCTGGAGCGTTTGGGCTAAACTTTTTAAAAAAGATATGATATTTAAAGTTTTTCAAAAAATAAATCCTTATGAAAAATTAAGCTATAGCGAAGATATGTTTTTTTGTTATATGTATTTTATGCAGTGTGAGAAAATAAGAATCTGCAAAGAGCTTGTTTATTATTATGAATTTAATGAAAATGGACGCTATGAAAGTAAAAAATTTTTATATCAAAATTATTTAGATAAGCAAAAAAGTTTTAAATTTATAAAAGAATTTTCTTTGGAATTTAAAAATGATATATTTCATAAGAATTTATTTGAAATTTTAGAAAAAGAGCTTAATGATTTGAAAAATAGATTAGATAGAATAGTTTAGCAATTTTTTAGCTTCTTTGATTACGATATCAGGAGTTAAGTCTTTCATACATTTATGGTGTTTTAAGGGGCAAGTTTTTTGCATACAAGGCATACAAGCTAAATTTAAATGAACGATTTTAGCATTTTCATTTTGCCAAGGCGAAGTTTGATTAAAATTTGTAGATCCAAAAATAGCTATAGTTTTTACTTTATATACAGCTGCTATATGCATAATACCGCTATCATTGCCAATAAATAAATCACAAAATGCTATATTTTTACAAAGGCTATTTATACTTGTTTTGGAACATAAATTTTTTACTTTAATACCATCTTTTTTTAAAATATTTTCTATGCTATTGCAAATTTCTTCTTCGCTTTTTACTCCAAAAATAATAATTTTATGCGTTTTAGCAAATTCTTTTGCCACTTTAGCAAAATAATTAGCTTCCCATCTTTTTGCACTTCCATAATGAGCACCTGGATTTAAAGCTAGAATTTTTTTATTATCTTTTAGGCTAATATTGCATTTATATTTTGGTAAAATAGGAAGTCTTAATTGTGTTGAATTGGCTTTAAAATTAAAACTTTTTTCTATGAAATATAAATATTTTAAAACCTGATGTTCATCTTTATTTTGTTTTTTATTAAAATAAAATCTTTTTTTACTTTTAATTAAATTTAAAATAATTTTACTTGAAAATGCTGATCTAAATGAGATGGCAATATCGCATTCTCCTATAAGAGATCTTTGTTTTAAAATATTTAAATATCTATGTTTTTTATCTTCTATGATTGTTTTAGAATTTTTTATATTTTTAAAAAGTTCTATACTTACAAAGGAACCATAAAAAATAATTTGAGCTTTAGGAAATTTTTCAAGTAAAGCATAAATAGCTACACTAGACATTACAGCATCTCCTAGCCAAGTAGGAAGATTTATAAAAATTTTCATTTTATGCCTTAAGATACAAATCTTTATTGAAACTTCTAAATCTTTTATGGAAGAAAAAATACTCATCAGGTTTAAATTTGATCATTTCTTCGCAACATTTTGCCTGATAAGAGGTTAATTCTTCTAAACTTTTAACATCTCCATCAAGGGCTTTAAAGCATTTTATATGATATTTATTGTCATTGCCTTGATAAATAAAAGCAGGTAATAATAGAGCTTTAGTTTTTTTTGCAATTAAACTCGCCCCAATTAAAAAATTGACTTTTTTATTGAAAAAATCTATTTTTATCCCTTCATTATCAGAGCAATCTTGATCTGTTAAAATTCCTAATGTTCTTTTTTCTTTAAGAGCTTGAAACATTTTTTTAATCCCACCTTTTTTATCAATTAATTCTATATCAAATTGAGTGCGATTTTGGGCTAAAATTTTATCCATTTTTTTGCTATCTAATTTTCTTCCTACTATGGACATGGCTCCAAATTTAGCAGAAAATGCCAAAGAACAAAGTTCCCAATTTCCATAGTGAGCTGTTGTTAAAATTAAAGCTTTATTTGAATTTAAGGCATTACATAAAAGTTCTTCATTATCAAATACAACTTTTTTAAGAATTTTTTCTTTATTAGTATTTTGATTTTTAATGCAATCAAGTCCAAATTTGGCGAAATTTTGATAAATTTTTAAAGCAATTTTCTTTCTTTCTTTTGAACTTTTTTGTGGAAAACAAATTTTTAAATTAATATCAATAATTTTTCTATGTTTTTTATTAAGACAAAAAACAATAAATGCTATATTTTTAGCAAAAAAATCTAAAATAAAATTTGGAAAAATAAAAACAATAAATTTTAAAATATAATAAATCATAAGATAAAGATTATCTTTATTTTTCATTTAATAATTCCTTAGTAATTTCAAAAATATCTTGTGCATCAATATTTTCAATACAAAAATCATTTTTATCAATATGCTTAGCATCTAAAATTTTCTTTTTTGCATCAATAATTTTATTAACTTCTGTTACAAAAGCATTTCTTTGACTTGGTGTTGCTCCAAAAATAGTTATAGAAGCTTTATTGAGAGCAAAAGCTAAATGAGTAGGTCCGCTATCATTTCCTATAACTAAATCTACGGCTTTTGTAAATGCAATTAATTCTTGTAAATTTAAATTTCTAAGTAGAACAATATGATCGTTTGGATAAAAATTTTGAATTTCTTTTGCAATTTCATATTCTTTTAAATTTCCCCAAGCAAGAAAAATTTTTGAATTTGCTATATTATCGTTAATTTTTTTACAAAGTAATGCAAAATTTTTAGCTGGATAAATTTTATTTTTTGCACTTGATCCAACGTGTATAAGTATATTATGTTTGTTTTCTTTTAGTTTAAATTCTTGTATAAGTTTCTCTTTTGTAATATCATCAGCATAAAAAACATCTTTTTTAAAAAAAAGATTTTTTATATCAAAATCTTCATTAAATACAAAAGAAATTAAGGCTAAATAACGCACAAAGACGTTTTCATTATAATTAATATTTAATTTTTGATTATAAAAATTATGAGCAAAACTTTCTTTAAGGCTATTTTTATTAAAACCAAAATTATTTTGATTTAAAATTCGACTTATAATGGCTGATTTAATAAGCCCTTGCAAGTCTATTACTACATTATAATTATTTTTTCTTGCCTTAAAAAGTATTTTTAGTGTTTTTGAAATTTTTTTATCTTTTAAAGGCAAAGGATATATTTTATCAATCAAAGGATGATCTTTTAAAATATCTTTAAATCTTTCATCAATAAACCAATGAATTTCTATATCTTTTTTAAATTTTTTAATAAATTGTAATACTATAGCACTTTGAATAATATCCCCAAGTGCTGATAACCTAACAATTGCTATTTTCATTAAAAACCTAAAATGCTAAAATTTTGTTATGATTTTATCAAATTTATTTAAAAAAGGGTTAAAAATGAATCAAGAAGGTTATATTTGTATTTTTGATTGTGAAAGTATTCCAGATACCGAACTTATAAGGAAAACTTTAAATTTAAAAGGAGATGATTTAGAAATTTCTAAAAAAGCTTTAGAACTCCAAAAAGAACAAACTTCTAGCGAATTTTTACCCTTGCCTTATCATAAGATTGTAAGTATTTGTGCAGTTATAACAAATAGTTTTGGAAAATTTCTTAAAGTCAATAAAATTGATGGCGATGATGAGCAAAGTATGATTGCTAATTTTTTTAAATTTATTGATAAGTATGAGCCAAAATTGGTT
>NZ_JAENKR010000096.1:0-4593 GCF_016598965.1 Campylobacter sp. TTU-622 | reverse complement strand
CCTTTATATAATACTTCTCCATATTTTGGAATTTCAAGCATACATAAAATCCTTGCTAAAGTGCTTTTTCCACTTCCACTTTCTCCTGTAATAATTAAATTTTCGCCACTTTTGAGGTTAAAATTTAATTCTTTAAATATAAATATTTCTTCTTTTTTTAAATACCAATGCTTTTTTAATAAATAGCTTTGAGTTAAATTTTTAACTTCTAGTAGCATAAAAACTCCAAAAAGCCTTTGTATATTCATTTTCTTCTTTAAAAAAATTATTTTTACTTATTTTTTGAGAAATTAAACCTTGATGCATTATCAAAAGTTCATCGGCTAAATCATAAACTATTTTTAAATTATGAGTAATAATAATAAGATTTATTTTATCTTTAAGTTCATATAAAAGCTTGATAATTTTTTCTTCATTCTTTTTATCAAGAGAAGAATTAATTTCATCACAAATTAAATATTTTGGTTCGCTTACTAAAGCTAAGGCAAAACTAATGCGTCTTGCCATACCAACACTTAATTGATGAGGATAAGAATGCCAGATTAAATCTAAATTTTTTAACCCTAATAAATCAAGATAATAAAAAGCTTTTTGCTTTCTTGATATTTTATTTAAATTTGTATGCGTTTTCAAAACAATATGAAATAATTCTCCAATATCCAAATAAGGATAAAGACTTAAATGCGCATCTTGTAAAACAAGGGCTGCTAAAGATCTTAATTTTCTTAATTCTTTTTCTTTTAAATTTAAAATATCAAAATTATCAATCTTAAATTTCTTAGCTTCAATCTTATAATCTTGATTTAAAAGTCTTAATAAAGACTTAACTAAAAGACTTTTTCCACTTCCGCTTTTTCCTATAATAGCCAAAGTTTTTTTGTCTTTTAAACTAAAAGTAATATTTTGCAATAAGGGTTTATTTTTAAAACTTAGGTTTAAATTATCAATTTCTATCATAATCTTACACCAAAAGTATTTTGCCAAAAACGTGCCAAAAAAAGTAAAGGTAAAATAAGTCCTAAAATAAACAAAAGTGGAAAAACAATCATCCACCAAGCCTCAAGAAATATAGCCTTACTTGCATCATTTAAAATATTACCCAAACTTGGAATTTCAAAAGCAAGTCCTAAACCAAAAAAACTTAGAGTAGATTCAGTATTGATAGAATGAATCACATTTAAAACAAATAATACCATTAAAAGTGAAAAACAAGGTGGAAGCAATTCTTTAAAAAAAGCTCTTATCTTAGAACAGCCCAAAACAAGGGCACACTCATAAAATTCAAGTTTTTCAAGACGTTTTAACTCATCTTCTAAAACTTTAGCTATAAAAGGAAAATGAGCTAAAGCTATAATAAAAATCATACTCCAAAATCCACCTTGTAAAAAACTTTGAAAAAACATAAGCAAAAGTAAAATTGGTAAAGATAAAAAAATATTTAACAAACGTATAAAAAAACTATAAAAAACTAAACGCATTAAAAAAACATAAAAACACGCAAAACAAATGGTAAGCAAAGAAGCAAAAATTCCTATTAAAAAAGAAGTTTTTAAAGCAAATAAAAGCCTAATAAATAAATCTCTACCCAAGGAATCTGTTCCAAAAATATATTCTTTGGAAGGACTTTGATAAACAGAATCAAGGTGTATTAAATTAGGATCATATCCACTTAATAAAAAATTAAAATATAAACATAAAATTATAAAAATAAATAAAAAAATACCAATTTTACGCATAATTTAATCTTGGATTTATGAGTCTAGCAAGCAAAGTGCTAATTAAAATAAAAAAATTAACCATTAAAACACTAAGCATAATTAAAAACATTGCTACAGGATAATCTTTAAAAATAATACTTTGTATCATTAAAAAACCTATTCCATTATAAGAAAATATACTCTCAACTACATAAGCACCCATTATAAAACTTAAAGCACAAGCACCAAAATAAGAAATAATCACCCCCAAAGAATACTTTAAAATAAAGTGCCCATATATTCTTATTTTACTTAAACCTCTTGCAAAAGCATTAAGAATAAATATTTGATTAAAACTCTCAACAAAACTTGTTTTAGCTATGCGCACAAAAATAGCCAAATGTGATAAAACTAAAGTACTAAGAGGCAAGATTAAATGCAAAATTCGATTAGATAAATCATTTTCAAAACCTATATCACTTATACCTGAAATAGGCAAAATTTTTAAAAAAAATCCAAAAATTAAAATATGTATTAAAGCTAAGGCAAAAGGTGGCAAAGCAAAAAAACTAAGGGTAAAGAAATTAATCATCTTATCTATAAAGCCATCTTTATAAATTACACAAATTAAAGCTAAAATAATACTTAAAAAAAATAAAACAAATAAAGATGCTATGGTTAAAATAAAAGTATTTTTTAAAGGTTCTAAAATCAAAAAAAATACTTTTTCTCCGCTAATTAAAGAAGTTCCAAAATCTCCTTTGCAAACTTTTAATAACCACATTTTATATTGTTCTAATAAAGGTTTATCTAAATTCAAATTTGCTTCAATGCGATTTTTTGTTTCTAAACTTACTACATCATTTCCACTAGCAAATACAACACTTGTTTTACTATAATAAAGCATAACAAAACATAAAAATGAACTAAGAAACATTAAAACACAAGTAGCAAAAATTTTATAAATACTAATTTTTACTCCACTCATAAACATTCCAAGTAAATCCTACTCCATGATGACCTAAAATTCTAGGTTTTATACCTAAAATATTTGCTTTATAAACCAAAGCAAAATCTAAATAAGTTAAAAAAATAAAAGGAGGATCTTCGTATAGAGCTTCGATAAAATTAGAATAATATTTCTTTCTTTCTTTTACATCAAGAGAATTTCTTGCTAAAAATAAAGCTTCATCAACCTTAGCATTATGATAATGACCAAAATTCCATCCTGCTGGATTAATATCGCTATCTTGTGAGCTTTCAAATACTCTAAAAGTGTGCAAATCAGGATCAAAAGGACTACCCCAACCCACTAAAAAACTATCTACTTTGGTATAGTCAAAACTTCCAGCTATTTTTGCAATTACTCTTGTTTTTACTCCAAGTTTTTTAAAATCATTTTGCAAAATTCCTGCCAAAACAACTCTTAAAGGATCATTACTCATTGCATAAATATCAAATTCAAGAACTTTTCCATCTTTTTCATAATAACCTTGTTTATTTTTTTTAAAACCCTCTTGCTCTAAAAGTTTTTGTGCTTTTGTCAAATCAAATTTATAACTTGGAAATTCCTTAGGATTAGCCCAAGATTTTTCTAAAGGATGAGAAGCTATAAAACCATAATTATGCAATATATTTTTTACTATACTTTCTTTATCAACTGCATAATTTAAAGCTAAGCGTATATTTTTATTTTTAAGAAATTCATTATTTAAATTAAACATCAAAGCTCTATAATCAGCTGAACTTTGTTTTAAAATCTTAAAGTTTTTATCATTTACAAAAGCTTTAAGTAAAGAAGAATCAATCAAAGCAACATCAATTTGCCCATTTTTAAGTTCAACCACACTAATATTTGGATCTGCTATATGTTTTAAAATAATTTTTTTACTTTTTACTTTTGCAAGATAATAATGCTCATTAGCATTAAATATCATATAAGAACCTTTTTTCCATTTTTCAAATTTATAAGGCCCTGTTCCGATAGGATTTTGATTAAATGAACTAGTATTTAAATTCTCATCTTTTAACAAATGATAAGGAAGTATTCCTATACTTAAAGCATCTAAAAAAGCAGGATATGGTTTTTTTAAACTAATTTTAATCTTATAAGGGCTTAAAATTTCTATTTTATCTACATCTTCAAAATTAACATATATAGAAGAGTTATTCTTTTTATCCATAAAAGCTTTAAGGCTAAACTCAACATCTTTTGCACTAAATTTAACTCCATCGTGCCAAAGCACATCTTCTCTTAAATCAAACTCATAATTTAAGCCATCACTACTTATTTTCCAAGATTTAGCTAAATCAGGTTTTAAATTCATATTTTCATCAAAACGCGTAAGTCCTGAAAAAACTAAAGATATAGCTACATCGTGATCTTCACTATAAGCAGGATTTATCCTTGAAATTTCATTTTCTACTGCAATAACTAAAGTATCTTTAGGGGTTTTTGCATTTAAACTAATAATAAAAAATAAAGCTATAATTATCGTTCTTAACATTATTGTCCTTAATATTGTAGATAATTTGCATTATAACAAAATTTAAATATTTTTCAAATGATTTATCATATTGTTTAATTGAAATAAAATTATAAATATATAAAATTAAAAACATTACAAATTTGCTCATTTTATAAAAAATAAAAAACTTTTATAACTATCATAAAATCATTATAAATATTATTTAAATATCTATAAAATAATACTTTATTAAATTTGACTTAAAATATTTCTTGCAATAAAATAAATTTACATTATATTTAAAATAAGGGGCTAGCTATGTTTAAAAAAATATTTAGTGTTGTAGCTTTAAGTGCTTTAATTTCAAGTTCTGCTTTTGCAGAGGATATTCTTGCTAAAATAAGCAATGGAGCAATTAGTGATAATAG
>NZ_JAENKR010000095.1:0-4623 GCF_016598965.1 Campylobacter sp. TTU-622 | reverse complement strand
TAACAAAACGAAAAATTCTATCAACTAAATATTTACTTATTAAGTAAAGTAGGGCAAGTAAAATGATAGCACTAATAAAAATAGTTAATACTAATTGAGATACATTGGTATTTTGTGAAGAAAAAATTTCAACAATTAAAAGTAGAGGAATTACAGCTATATCTTGAAAAAGCAAAATTCCAAGTGCTTTTTTTCCATAAGCTTCATTAATGTCTGCATTATCATTTAAAATTTTTAAAACAATAGCCGTAGATGAAAGGGCAAGGGTAAAGCCTGCAATCATTGCTGTTTCATTTTTAAGTCCTAAAAGTAATATAACTATAAAACTACAAATAAGCCCACAAGTAAGCATTTGCAAACTACCATTTAAAAATACTTCTTGTTTCATTGCTAGAAGATGTTTAAAAGAAAATTCAAGCCCTATAGTGAACATTAAAAAAACAATACCAAATTCAGCAATATCAGTTAATTCGTGATTTCCATTAAAATGATAAATTTGGCTAATAATTATTCCAGTAACAATATAAGCTATTATTGTAGGAATTTCAAATTTTTTGAAAATTACATTTAAAACAATGACACTAGAAGCAGCAATTAAAAAAATTTGTAAAAAATTTTCCATTATTTTTTCTCATAGAAAATCAAATCAAAGCTACTTTGGTGTTTTATAACAGCTTTTGATTTACCTCCATTTTCTTTTTTGCTTAATTCTAAACGCAGTTCGTTGATTAAACTTTCAAATTCTTGAATTTGATTTTTAAGTTTTAAAATAACATCAACTCCTGCTAAATTAATGCCCATATCTCTTGTGAGTCTTAATATGAGTTTGATACGATCAATATCTCTTTGAGAATAAAGTCTAATTTTTCCATCTGTTCTGCTAGGCTCAACCAAACCTTCTCTTTCGTATTGTCTTAAAGTTTGAGGGTGTATGCTAAGAACTTTGGCAACAACGCTTATTAAATAGACTGGTTCATCATAGTTGTGTTCCATGTTAATCCTTTAATTTCTCTTTTAAAAGTGTAAGTAAATTTTGATCTAAATCATCAGTGTTAGGTAAAATAATATTTAAAATTAAATACATATCTCCATAAATTTTTGTTTTTCTATTTTGCACTCCATAACCCTTAAGACGAATTTTTTGACCATTTTTAGAATTAGGAGGAATACTAAAATTCACCTCTTTTTTTGGGGTTTGTATGCTAACTTTCCCTCCAAATAAAGCTGTTTTAAGGCTAATATCAAATTTTCTTGTAAGATCATCGTCATCTCTTTCATAAATAGGGCTTTTTTGAATTTTTACTTTAATAATTAGATCTCCAACTTTTAAACCTTTTTTTCTACCTTTTCCTTTAGCTCTTAATTTTTCTCCATCTTTTATTCCATGGGGAATTTTGATTTTAATATTTTCTCCATTGTAGTTAAAACTATATTCACCCCCTAAAATACCAATTTCAAATGGAATTTCAATATTGGTATTAGCATCTAAATCCTCTTCAAAATCTCCAAATCCACTAAAATTACTTCCAAATCCTTGTGAGTTAAATCCTTTAAACCCACCCCCTTGACTTCTTGCAAAAAGGTCATTAATTATATCATTAATATCAAATCCACTGCTATTACGTGAAAAATCTTGAAAACTTTGTCCGCCAAATATACTATCTCCATATTGATCATATTGTGCTCTTTTTTTGTCATCGCTTAGAATTTCATATGCGGCGTTAATTTCTTTGAATTTTTCTTCAGCGCCTTTTTCTTTATTTATGTCAGGATGGTATTTTCTTGCTAAGCGACGATAAGCTTTTTTTATTTCATCACTACTTGCATTTTTTGATACGCCTAAAGTTTCATATAAACTATTCATAATTTTCCTTAATATTTAAAACTATAAAATAAACTTTTTTATTAAGATTATATCATAAACTTTAGTCTTAGTCAATCAAGTTTTATAAATTTTTATACTCAAGTTTTCATTTACAATTTTGTAAATTTTTAGATTTATACTTATACAAATTATATTAAAAAATAATTTTACTATTGAAAGGAAATAATTATGAAAAAAATATTTTTATGCGTTACTTTGGCCAGTTACTTATTTAGTGCAAATATTATTTTTAATGAGGCAAACTCAAATCCAGATCGTGTAAATCCTGCTAATGGCTCTAATATAGTTTTATCTTATCATGATGCTATTAAAGATGTAAAAAAATCTGTTGTAAATATTTCAACTTCTAAAACAATAGAATATTCAGATAGAGCCAATCCTTTAGAAGAGTTTTTTAATGATCCTTATTTTAAACAATTTTTTGATTTTGATTTTCCAAAACGTAGAGGAAAAAGCGATAAAGAAGTCGTTAATTCTTTAGGATCTGGGGTAATAATTTCTAAAGATGGATATATAGTTACAAATAATCATGTCGTAGAAGATGCAGATAATATTATGGTAAATTTACCAGGAAGTGATGCAGAATATAAAGCTAAACTTATAGGAAAAGACCCGAAAACAGATTTAGCTGTAATAAAAATAGAAGCAAATAATCTTCAAGCTGTAACTTTTTCGAATTCTGATGATTTAATGGAAGGTGATATAGTTTTTGCTCTTGGAAATCCTTTTGGTGTAGGTTTTAGTGTAACAAGTGGTATCATTTCTGCTCTTAATAAAGATAATATTGGTCTTAATCAATATGAAAATTTTATCCAAACAGATGCTTCTATAAATCCAGGAAATTCAGGGGGAGCTTTAGTGGATACAAGAGGTTTTCTTGTGGGAATTAATTCAGCAATTCTCTCAAGAGGAGGTGGTAACAATGGTATAGGATTTGCTATCCCTTCTAATATGGTTAAAGATATTTCAAAAAAACTAATACAAAATGGTAAGGTTGAAAGAGGAATTTTAGGTGTTACTATTTCAGCTTTACAAGGAGATACTAAAAAAGCTTACAAAAATCAAGAAGGAGCTTTAATTACAGATATTCAAAAAGGATCCTCAGCAGATGATGCTAAACTCAAAAGAGGTGATCTAGTTATAAAAGTAAATGATAAAATTATTAAAAGTCCAACAGATCTTAAAAATTATATTGGAACTTTAGAGCCTAATCAAAATATAAGTATAACCTATGAAAGAGATGGAGTTGTTAAACAGGTAAGTTTTATTTTAAAAGGTGATAAAGAGATTAAAACAAATCAGACTAATATTATTGATGGCTTAAATTTAAAAGAACTTAATGCCAATTTAAAAGCAAAACTTCAAATTCCAAGTGATATTAATGGTGTTTTAGTAGATGAGGTTAAAAATAAAAGCAAAGCAAAAGATGCAGGATTTAGAACAGGAGATATTATAGTTGGAGTTGAACAAATTGAAATAAAAAATTTAAAAGATTTAAGCGAAGCTTTTAAAAAAATAGGAAAGAAAGAATGGATTAAAGTTTGGGTTTATCGTAGCGGTTTTGTTACATTGCTTGTTATAAAATAATAAATTTAATTTATAGTATAATTTATTATTTAAATTTTTAAGGAATATTTATGACCCATATTCTTATGATAGAAGATGATTTAGAATTAGCTGAAATTATAGCTGAGTATTTGGAAAAATCTGAAATGAAAGTTGATATTGCTCATGAGCCTTATATAGGGCTCTCAAAGCTTGCTTTAAAAGAGTATGAGCTTGTCATTTTAGATCTTACTTTACCAGGACTTGATGGGCTTGAAGTTTGTGAAGAAATTCGTAAAAAATATGATATCCCTATTATTATCTCAAGTGCTAGGCATGATATTAGTGATAAAGTTAATGCTTTAGAGCTTGGAGCAGATGATTATTTGCCAAAGCCTTATAATCCTAAGGAGCTTCAAGCAAGAATTAGAAGTCATTTAAGACGTATTTCAAATGCTAAAAATACCTTTTCTCGTGCCAGCAAAGATCTTGTTTATGATCAATATAAGCATGCTATTACAATGAAAGGACAAGAATTAAATCTTACAAATGCTGAATTTGACATTTTAAGTTACTTGATCAAAAAAGAAGGTGGTGTGGTAAGCCGTGAAGAACTTGTTTATAATTGTAGCTCTATTAGTGAGGATTCAAGTAATAAAAGCATAGACGTTATTATAAGTCGCATTCGTCAAAAAATGGGAGATGATCCAAAAACACCTAAGTATATTCATTCTATAAGAGGTATAGGATATAAATTAACTCAATGAATAAATCATCAATTTTTTATGTTATTACTTTTATTTTTATTTTTGCTGGAGTTAGTGTTATTTTAGCCTTTTTATGGCTGATAGAATACGATCAGCAAAATTATACCAATGAACTTAATGCTAAATATTCTTTAATTGCTAATGCAAGATTATTGTATTTTAGTGGAATTATTAGTGATAAAGAATTTGAAGAACAAACTAAAAATTATAAAATGAATGAAATTACAGAGCCAAAAAATATCAGAAAAATATTATTTTATGGTGAAGTATTAGCAAGAGTGCAAACAAATAATGGTCTTATTGAAATAATATCCTATAACAAAGAAGTTTATCTTAATATCATTTTTAATGGTAAAATTTTTCTCTATAATGATCAAGATTATCAAAGTTATAGATATTTTACGATAAAAGTTATTGCAGTAGTTG
>NZ_JAENKR010000094.1:0-4777 GCF_016598965.1 Campylobacter sp. TTU-622 | reverse complement strand
GATCTATATTGTTAAAATCTCTTTTTTTAAAGATTTGATTAAAAAAGAATTCACTCTTCATTATAGGACCTAAAAGAAGAGTCGGAAAAAAGCTAAGATAAATAGCAAGATTGATAAAACTTTCAACTTTATGTTTTTTATAAACACTAACAAGATAAGTAATGGAATTGAAAGTATAAAAACTAATTCCCATTGGAAAAACAATATCAATACTTAAAAAATCTAAGCCTAAATAATTAAAAACAATATTTAAATTATCTTTAATATCTGAAAAATATTTAAAAAAACAAAGATTTAAAATAACAGATATAATTGAAATAAAAAGAATATATTTTTTTTCTCTTGTAAAAATAAGCAAGGCAAAATAATGAATAAAAAAAGTATAAACTAATAAAATTAAAGCAAAATAAGGATTTATAAGGGTATAAACCAAATAGCTAAATAATAAAACTAAAATATTTTGTATTTTGTAATATTTTTTAAAAATCCAATAAATTATAAAAAAGGCCGATATTAAAATGCTAAATTCTAAAGAAAAAAAAGTCATTTTTATCGGCAAAATCGGAATTATTTTTTAGCTTGTGCTAAATTTTTTATATATTGATCTGCTAGATAAAGACCATTTCCATGATCTCCAATAAGCTTGATTTTATCAACTATGCCTCTAAATAAAGCCTCTTCTTCGTGTTGTTCGCTTACATACCATTGTAAAAAATTAAAAGTAGAATAGTCTTTATGTGCTAACATATGTTCAACTAAGGTATTAATTGATTTTGTGATAAATTGTTCATGCTCAAAAGTTTTTTCAAATACATCAAGTAAAGAAGAAAAATTTTGTTCAGGTTGTTTAATTTCTTTAAGATCAACGTGAGAATCTGTTTCGTTTAGATAAGTAATTAAACGTTTTGCATGATCACTTTCTTCGCTAGCATGATTGAATAAAAAAAGTCCAGCCCCATCAAGACTATTTTCATAACACCAAGAGCTCATGCTAAGATATAAATTTGCTGCGTACATTTCTTTATTTATTTGTTCATTAAGTAATTTTACAACTTCCTTAGAAAGCATTTTTATCTCCTTTTAAATTTTAAAAAGTATTTCTATAATGATATATTATTTTTTTAAAAATAAAATAAAACTTAAAAGGTTAAAAATAAAATTTTAAATATTTTTAAAATAAGATAATATTTTTTATCATAAATTTAAAACTTATAAAATAGGTTGATATGGTATGATAAATTACAATAGAGTTTTAGTTTAAAATAGCAAAACTTGCTTATAATATATTTTTGGTTAAGATTTATATAAAAAAAAGTATATTTTTATTAAAATCATATCTTTAAATATTTTTTAAGGATATGATTTGTTTAGGGAATTTTTAAAACTTAGCGAAGAGCCTTTAAAAAGCAAGATTAAGGATTTGTATTTTTCTAAGTTTAATTATGTAGGCACTAAGATTGATTTTTGTATCACTCAAAATTTAGGACTTTTGGGTGAAATTAATTTGCTTTGGGCTGAAGCTAAACAAGGAAAAAGCGAGCTTAAAAAGTCTTTTGTAAAACCTGTTTTTATCATAGAAAAATATAAATTTCATATAAGACAAATTCTAATTTTACTTTACAATGCAAGGGATAAGTATTATAAAATTTTATTTAATGATTTAAACACAGCCTTAAATGCTTTAGCTAAAAAGTTAGAGCCAAAAATTTATGAATACGGCTTTTTAAAAGAATAATCATGGCAAAAAAACAACTTTCTTTAACAAGACTTAGTATTCCTATATTTTGGGACTTGCTTTCTAAATATTTAACTGTGATTATAAATACCGCTATGGTATCGCATTATTCTAATTTTCTTGTGGGTGCCATGGGAGCTGGAAATCAAATTTTAGATCTTTTTATAACTATTTTTTCATTTTTAAGCGTAGGTTGTAGCGTAGTAATAGCTCAAGCTATTGGAGCAAGAGATCATATTTTAGCAAGAAAAGTGATCCATCAAAGCTTGTTTTTAAATGCGCTTTTAGGTTTTGTATGTGGAGCACTTATTTTATGGCATGGAGAATATTTACTTTATCTTTTAAAAATTCCACAAGAATTGCTTAAAGATAGTGAAATTTATTTACACATGCTTGCAATTTGTTTGTTTTTTGATGCTATAGGCATTGTTTTAGCAGCCATTGTAAGGGTTTATAATATGGCTTATTGGGTGATGCTTATAGGATTTTTAATGGATATAGTGGTAATTGGGGGAAATTATTATGTTTTACACTATACAAAATTAGAGCTTTTTGGAGTAGGGCTTAGTAATATTTTTGCACGTATTGTTGCTATAGTTGCTTTGCTTATCATACTTTTTTATAAACTTCAAATTCATCTTAAAATCAAAGAAATGATTAAACTTGAAAAAGAAGTTTTAAAAAAGGTTTTAAATATAGGTGGATTTTCAGCAGGAGAAAATCTTTTGTGGATAGTGCAATATACTATAGCTTTTGCTTTTGTAGCAAGCTTAGGTGAAGCAAGTTTAGCTGTACAAACGATTTATTTTCAAATTTCAATGCTTATTATGCTTATAGGACAAGCTACGAGTATAGCCAATGAAATCATAGTGGGAAAATTAGTCGGTGCTAGATATGAAAATATTGCTTATAAACACGCTTGGCGTGCTTTATATTTTAGTGTTATAGCGAGTGCTTTAGTAGCACTTTTAAATTATCTTTGTCAAGATTTTACTATGCAAGCTTTAGGTTTAAAAGAAGAATTAAAAAATTTAATGATACCCTTATTTGCTCTTTCAATCTTTCTTGAAATTTCACGCACTTTTAATATAGTCATGGTAAATTCTTTGCGTGCAAGCGGTGATGCGAAATTTCCATTTTTTAGTGGTCTTGTTTTTATGATGGGTGTATCTTTACCAGTAGGCTATGTGCTTTGTTTTTATTTTAATCTTGGAATTTTAGGTATTTGGATAGGTTTTTGTGCAGATGAGTTTTTGCGTGGAATGGTAAATTCATATAGATGGAAAAGTAAAAAATGGCAAGGCAAAGCTCTAGTTTAAAATCTTTTATTTATAAAAATGAGTGTTATTTTTATACTAAAAAACGTATAAAAAGTTTAAGATTGAGATTAAATGAAAAAGGCGAATTTATTCTTAGTATTCCTTATTTTTGCACTTTTAAAAATGTTTATGAATTTTTAGATAAATCAAGTTTTTGGATAAACGAAGCTAAAGAAAGATTTTACAAAAAAGCTTTAAAAAATGATGAATTAATTTTTTTAAGCAAAAAATATAAAATTATTTTTGATGAAAACACTAAAAAAACTTATTTTGATAAAGATAATATCATTACCCCAAATAAAATGAAACTAGATTTGTTTTTAAAACAAAATGCTAAAAAAATTTTTAGTTTTTATCTTAAAAAATGGTCTTTAAAAATAGGGGTTAATTTTACACATTTAAGCATTAAAAATATGAAAACACGTTGGGGATCTTGTAACCACAATAAAGCCTATATTAATTTAAATTTAAAACTTTTACAAAAGAGTTTAAAAGCTATTGAATATGTCATTTTGCACGAGTTAAGTCATATTAAATATCCAAATCATAGTAAAGAATTTTATGATTTTTTATACAAATTTATGCCAGACTTTAAAAAAAGAGAAGCGGAATTTAAAACAAATTAAGAAGGATAAAAATTGATTTTAGAATTTAAGTTTAATTATATAGGCGATAATGATGTTTTTGAGTATTTGCTTAATTTTTATGCAAAAGACTATATTTATGATATTTTAATAAATGATGAAGAATATATTCTTAAGATCAAAGCAGATCCTGATAAATTAAATGATTTTTGCAATTCTTTAAACAATATGTCCCATAGTATATTTTTAACAGGATTTGAGGTAAAAGAAGGAGATGATTTTAAGCCTTTATACAAACAAAAAGAAATTTTTGAAAAATATACTTTATTGAGTTTTTTAAATTCTAATGCCTATGCTAAAGAAAATATTTTATTAGAAAATGAATGGGGTCAATTTTGTGATATTTCACTTTCTTTTGATGGTAAAAATTTTGAAAAAATCGATAAAAATAATTTTCACTCTTTGCTTTCTAAAACATTAGATATTATTAAAAAAGATGAAAAAATATGGATTAAAAATCATAAAGGAATTTATACTATACATCTTTTTGATAAGGAATTTAAAGAAGATTTTTTAATGCCTTGTGATATTAAGGCAATCTCTTCTATCTTTGTATGTTCTAATGAGCAATTAAAATTTTTAGCAAGTTTTGAAAAGCCTTTAATGGCTTTTAAATTAAATGCATTATTTAGGCAAAAATATGATTTAAAAATTGATAAATTTTTATTAAAACTTGCTGAAGATATTTTTTTATTTGCCCTAGGTTATGAACTTTTTAAAGAAAATTTTCATTTTTTATCATTTAAAAAAGTTGAAAATTTTATAGATGATTTTAAAATATTAAATGTCAAAGATAAATTTGTTGTATTAGAGGGCTTTGAATTTATACATTCTAAAATTAGAGCTTTAATTTTTTCCAAAAATGATAAAAATATGGCTAGAATTTCTTATCTTGCTTCACGTTTTAAACAAAAAAGTTTTATTTTAGAGCTTAGCAAAGAATATGATGATATTTTATTACTAGATAAAGAAATTAATTTATTAAAAATCACTTTACCTAATCACTCAAAAACATCATTATCGCCTATATAATTAAACTTAAATTCTAAAATCAATTTTTATCCTTCTTAATTTGTTTT
>NZ_JAENKR010000093.1:0-4826 GCF_016598965.1 Campylobacter sp. TTU-622 | reverse complement strand
ATTAAGTATGAATTTAGAGAGCAACTTTTAGATGAAGTTGTAAAACACTTTTGTTCTGATGATGAAATTTTTGATGCTTTATATTTAAATGAGCGACATTTAGAAAAAATGCAATTAAATAAAATGATCATAGGTGCACATAGCTTTAATCATTTAAATTTTTTAAAATTAAATAAAGAAGAGCAATTTGAAGAAGTAAATAAGTCTTTTAAAACTCTTGATAAATTTTTAAATCCTTTGAAAACTTTTTGTTATCCTTATGGAGAGTTTAATGTAGATTCTAAAGAAATTTTAGAAAAATTAAATTGTGATTTTGCTTTTGTTAGTCTTGATTATTATAAAAAAGATATTACTTTAAAAGATTTAAAATATAATCCTTATACTTTATCAAGATATGATTGTAATGAATTTCAATTTGGACAGGCTAATTAGAGGTAAAAATGCATGAAATAAGATTTTGTAGAAAAGATGAATATAAACTTTTGCAAGAATTTATAAAAAAAAATTGGAAAGAAGATCACATTTTTGTTAAATCAAAAAAAGTGCTTGATTTTCAACATTTTGATAAAAAAAATCAAAGATATAATTTTTTGGTTGCTTTCAATAAAGAAAATAAAGAATTTGATGCTGTATTGGGTTTTATACTTCAAAGTCAATATGATATAAATGCTAAAGATATTAATGTTTGGACTTCTTTATGGTCGGCTAAAAAAGAATTTCCTTCACTTGGTTTAAGATTATATAAAAGTTTGCAAGAACTTTTTACTTTAAAAAATACAGCTTCATCGGGTATGAGTGAATTTTCTCTTAAATTTGTTCGCTTATTTAACTATCATAAAATAGGAAAACTTTATCATTTTTACATAAAAAATGATAAAAGAAAATATTTTAAAATTGCTTATTTCAAAGATATTAAGACAGTATCTCATCGAAAAAGTTCTTTAAAATTAAAATTATTAAGTTGTGATGAATTTAAAAATTATGAGTTAAAATCTAATTTCTATCCTAAAAAAAGTAAAGATTATTTTATTTATAGATATTTTAAACACCCAATTTATAAGTATAAAGCCTATGGAGTTTTTAAAGATAATAAGATTTTAAGTATTTTTTTTACAAGAATTATCAAACAAAATAAATCAAAATGTATGCTTATTGTTGATTTTTTAGGAAAATTTCAAAAAAATTTATATAGTGAATTTCAAAAGCTTTTACAAAGACAAAATCTTGAATTTGTAAGTTTTCTTTGTTATGTTTGGGATATAAATAAAATTATACAAATGGGTTTTTCATTAAAAAATGAAGAAAGTATAATACCTGTATATTTTGAACCTTTCTTAAAAGAAAATATTGATATTTATTTTGCTTTTAAAAGCGAGTATAAAAACTATACTATTTTTAAAGGCGATAGCGATCAAGATAGACCTAATATTTATATAAATTAAGTATAATACAAAAATAATTTTCAAGGAGTAAAAATGCAAACAATTAAGCAATTTTTTCTTAATATAGAAAGAACAGACATTGATGAAAATACAGAGAATCTAATTAGCGACGATCTTATAGATAGTATAGATATCATGGCCTTAGTGGCAGAAATTGAAAAGTATTATGGAAAACCACTTGATGCAAGTTTTATTAAACCTGAAAATTTTGAAAATTTCAAAACAATCAAGGATATGCTTGAAATTGCAATGAAAAATTAATTTTTATTGCAATTTTTTAAGTTTTGAATAATGATATTTTTTGAGACAATTACCTCTGCAAAAAAGTCTACAATTTTATCCCAGTCTTCTTCTTTAATATCCTTTAAGGTAGCATTTTCTTTATAATCATCCCAATTTATAGGGGTAAATAAACTTTTTTTATGAGGAAAATACTTAGCTCTCACCCATTCGTTAGAACTAGCAAAATAATCAACATAAGCTTTAGCTAACTCTTTTTGCACTTTAAATTTAAGTCTTGCTTCTTTTGTGCCTTCAAAATGTTTTCTAGAAATACTTAAAAGAGAATTAAAATTTTGTCCATTTAAATCTTTTTCATTTAATCTTTTTTGAATTTCCATACCCAAAAGATTAAAACTTTCGTTTCTTTTTTGCTCTAAATCAAAATTTTCATCCCATTTAATACCCAAATGATAAGTAAAATCTTTAAGCAAAGTTCCACCTACATAATCTTCTCTTAATAATCTTACTATCAAGCTATTTTCTCCAAAAACTTCGGTGTAATTTTCACAAATCCACTTATAATCAAAAATATATTTTCTAGGGTGATCTTGAGGTTTAAAATCACCTGAATAATAACCTAGGTTATTTTTTAAATCTTGAGAACAATGAGAATTTAAATAATCTAAAGTATCTCTAAAATAAACCATAAGCTTAATTTCATCAAATCCTAAAGCTTTTAAAATGGCATATAAAATTTCTATATGTTTTTTTGAGGAAAATTCCCAAACACATCCTTCAACAGAAAAAATAAATGTTTTATCTTTATGAAGTTCTTTTTCTTTGTTAAAACTTTCTATAGCTTGTAAAAGACGAGGATTTTTTAAAGCTTTTAATACTTGTTCTGGTTGGGTAAGATTTAAATTTTCATCTTTAATTAATTCTAGGACCATATCCACTAAAGCCCAATGTCTATTAGCTACTCTTAAACTTTTTGGATATAAAAAACCTTGATTTAAGAGTTTGTTAAAATTTTTTGCTAAAAAACCTTGTTTTTCTTGATTCCCCGTGTTAGTTGTTCCTATATGTAAAAAAGCTTTCAAATTTTCTCCTTTTACTGATAAATCTTTATTTAAATTATATCTAAAAATACATAATTTTAAAAATTAACATAAGGTTTATTGTTGAATTTGATAAAAATAAGACCAAGTTCTTTATAAAAATAAACTTCTTTGAAGTAATTAATGAATTTCATATATTTGAGAATTTTTTAAACTATTGTATAATATTTTTTATTTAAAATAAGCTTAATTTTTGAGGTTATATCTATGCTAGAAGATTTTTTTAAAAAACTTAATATAAAAGAGAAAGATTATATATTATTTACAGGGAATTTAACACGTTTGCTTTATAAATTAAAAGGCAATGCAAGAGAAAATTTAAACTCCTTTCTTGATATTTTTTTAAAACAGACCAGCAGGGGGGGGGGATTAGCAATACAAAGTTTTAATTGGGATTTTTGCAAAGGTTTAAGCTATGATATTTTAAATTCAAAGTCACAAACTGGAGCTTTAGCAAATATAGCTTTAAAAAGAGCAGAATTTAAACGCACAAAACATCCTATTTATTCTTTTATGGTTGCAAATAATTTCCAAAAAGATTTAATTGAACTTGATAATAAAGGAGCTTTTGATAAAAATTCACCTTTTGATTTTATGTATAAAAATAAAGCTAAGATGATTATAGTTGATTTGCCTTTGCAAGATTCTTTTACCTTTGTGCATTATGTAGAGCAATGTTTGAGGGTTAGTTATAGATATAATAAAAGTTTTACATCTTTTTATATTGATGAAAAAGGTCATAAAGAACTTAAAACCTATGATATGTTTGTAAGAGCTAATAATGTTTTAACCCATATTCATCCTTTAGAAGATCTTTTTTTACAAGAAAAAGTTATGAAGATAGTTTTTTTTGATGAAATTTTTATTAAGATTATTGATCTTGAAAAAGCTTATAAAGCAATATCTAAAGATATTGAGCAAAATCAAGGACTTAGCCTACACATTCTAAAAGCTTAAAATCTAAAAGCTTTTGCACCAAGTCTTTAAGCTCATAGCCTTGTAAATTTAAGATTTCTGCTATATCTAAAAGATCTTTTTTTCCATCAAGAAAAGCTAGAAAATTACAAGCAAGAGGGATATCATTAATAGAACTTAAGGTATGATATAGACCTCTTTTTCCAAGATTTGGTTCGCAAAAAATAGTATTTTTATAAATGGCATTATTTTCCAAATTTAAAATGATTTCTTGCATAGCTTTAAGTCCTCCTAATAAACCCTTAGGGCTTATAAAATTAAGATCATCTTTTGAAGTATGATAAAAGTTATAATCCCCATATCTTGTGCGACAAATTCCAACAACTCCTAGATTTACTAAAGGAGAATTATATTGTCTCTCATCAGAACCTCTCTTTAAAAAGCTAAATTCTTTAAAATTAATTTTATTTTTTAAGGTGTGCAAGGCAACTTTATCTGAGAGAGTATTTGTGCTAGGAGTATGAATAAGTGAGTAAGCAAGATCATCACCTATACAAGAAAGAACGAATCCAGCTTTTACATTTTTTTGTAAAGTTTTTAAATTTTTATTGATATAAGTTATACTTCCTATAGTTTCAGGCACAATAACAAAGCGATAATTATATTTTCTCTCTTTAAGGTTTAAAAGCCATTTAGCTAAAAATACAGCCACCACAGGTCCGCTTAATTCATTATTTGCCATAGAGGGATGACAAAGATAGGTTGAAATTAAAATTTCATCTTTTGAATTTTTTGTGCTAGGGATAATAAAATCTGCATAATTTAAACCCCCATTTTCATCATGCTTTGAATCAATAAAAACTCTATATGTTCCTTTTTTTAACTTTTTTCTTTCATTATGAGTAATGCAAAATCCCCATCTTTTTTTATAATAACTTGTAATATAAGGAATAGCATCAGGGATATTTTCTAAGGAGTATAAATGATTTTGTAATTCTTCAAGATCTAGTTTTTTATCAACTGCTATGCTATAGTTTAAAACATGTAGATTATTTTTTTTAAAATCGCAAATTTTTTTACCGTTTGGATCTATTATGAAAGCATCTTTGATATGCCATTCAGGTGGAAT
>NZ_JAENKR010000092.1:0-4882 GCF_016598965.1 Campylobacter sp. TTU-622 | reverse complement strand
CATCTAAATAATATCTTATATCTTTGATATCTAAATTTGCTCTTTTGGCGTATTTTTCAAGTATATAATAAGGAATTTTGGTTTTCTTTTTAGAAAATTTCTTAAAAATTGTTTCATAAAATTCTTTTTTTCTCACACAAGAAAATCTTGCAAAAACAAAAGGAAGACCTGTTTTTTTATACCATAAACTACATAGATCAATATATTTTGAACTATCTTCTAAATAAAGTTTTAAAGCTTTATCTCCTATGATGACTTTTCCATTTTGATTTAAAACTTTAGCCAAAGCATTTGAAGTAGCAGAACTTGGATCTTTTAAACTAGGTGTATTTTTTTGCACTAAAACACTTAAAACTTTTTTATAGGCACAAATTCCAATGTCTAAATTTTGGTATTTTTTTCTTGCACTTTCTATGCTAGATATGATAGCTCCATCAATTCTTCTATAAAATAAATCACGATTTAATTTACTAGGAACTCCTTTTTTAAATTCCATAGAAGCTTTAAAACCATTAGGCAAAGGGTATTTTTTTAAATAAATATGTAAAGGCAATAAATTTATATAATCAATTTTTCCAAAAATCATTTTATTTGTCTAAGGTATTAAATACCCTATCTCCAGCATCTCCTAAACCAGGGACAATATAGGCATTTTTATCTAAACCTTCATCAATACTTGCTATAAAAACATCTACATCACTATGAAAATGATTAAAATTATTTAATCCTTCTAAAGTCCCAAGTATAGATATAAATTTTATTTTTTTAATGCCTTGTTCTTTTAAAAAATTACAAGCTTCAATAGCAGTTGAACCTGTCGCAAACATAGGATCTATAACGATAACTAAACGCTCTTTAGCATCTTTTGGAAGTTTTTGAAAATAAAATTGAGCTTTTAGGGTCTCTTCATCTCTTTGAAAACCTAAAAAACCGATACTTGCATTAGGAATTAATTTAAAAACGCTTTCAAGCATTCCTAAAGCTGCCCTTAATATAGGGCAAATCATAATTTTTTCATCAAGCTCTTTAGCAGTCATTTTAGCTATGGGGGTTCTAATTTCTTTATTTTTTAAATTCAAATCTTTAGTAGCCTCAAAAAGCAAAAAAGAGCTAATTTCATCAATAAGCATACGGAATTGAAAGGGTTTTGTTTCTTTATCTCTTAAAATTCCTAATTTATGCTCTATCAAAGGATGAGAAATTTGATGAATATTTTTCATTTTAAGCTTTCAAAATATTCTTTTTCGTTAAAATTTTTGATTCTAGCTATTTTATCTTTTACTGCAGCACTTGCAACAGCAGTACTTACAATAGCCTTAACTCTATCATCAAAAGGTTTTGGGATCACATAATCTTTTCCAAATTCTAGATTGTTTAGATTGTAAGCTTTTTTCACTTTTTCACTCACAGGAAGTTTGGCTAAATCAGCTAAAGCTTTGGCTGCTGCTATTTTCATATTTTCGGTTATTTTAGTAGCTCTTACATCTAAAGCTCCTCTAAAAATAAAAGGAAAACCTAAGACATTATTGATTTGATTTGGATAATCACTTCTTCCTGTTCCTATAATAGCATCTTTTCTAAGTCTTATAACATCTTCTGGCATTACTTCAGGAATAGGGTTTGCCAAAGCAAAAATGACAGGATCTTTAGCCATTGATAAAACCATTTCATCATCTAAAATTTTAGGCGCTGATAAACCTAAAAAAACATCAGCACCTTTTAAGGCTTCTTTTAAAGTTTTATCCTTTGTATCTGATACAAATTCAAGTTTATAAGAATTTAGATCTTTTCTTTCCTTATTTACCACGCCTTTACTATCAACTAAAATAATATTTTCAACCCCTAAATTTCTATACATTCTAGCACTTGCAACACCAGCTGCTCCAGCACCGCTAATGACTACCTTAATATCTTGAAATTTTTTTCCACTAAGCTCCATAGCATTCATAAGACCTGCTGTTGAAATAATAGCAGTTCCGTGCTGATCATCATGCATAACAGGAATACCTAAATTTTGCAAAGCAGCTTCGATTTCAAAACATTTAGGTGCTGCTATGTCTTCTAAATTTATCCCTCCAACGCTTGGGGCTAAAAATTTACAAAAAGCAACAATATCTTCTATACTATGTGCATTAATTTCAAGGTCAAAAGCATTTACATTAGCAAATTTTTTAAATAAACAAGCTTTACCTTCCATAACAGGCTTGCTTGCACTAGGCCCTATATTTCCAAGCCCTAATACCGCAGAACCATCACTTACAATGGCTACCAAATTTGATTTAGTAGTATAAGTGTAAGCTAGTTCTTCATTTTTTGCGATCTCTAAACATGGCTCTGCAACTCCTGGGCTATATGCTAAAGATAAATCATTGCTTGAATCCATATTTTTAGTTGGTTCAACGCTAATTTTTCCACCTAAATGATAATTTAAGGCATCTTCTTTTGAATACATTATTTCCTCTTTTCTAAGAATCCTTTAATTCTTTTTTTACATTCATTTACTCCTAAAAACTCTAATACTTCAAATATACTAGGGCTCACCGCATTTCCAGTTAAAGCTATGCGCAATGGCTGGGCTAAATCTTTTAATTTTAACTCATATTTTTGTAAAAATTCATTAGTAAATTCTTCAAAATCTTTAGCGGTATTTTGTTCTTTTAATTCTTCACAATATTTAGCCAAAAATTCCAAATTCTTTTCATTAACAAATTTTTCCACTGCAACTTCATCATAGTTTTGTGGTAATTCTATAATACTTTTTGCACTATTTATAATATCAAATAAATTTTTTGCTCTTTCTCTTAATAAATTGAGTAAAAATTTCCCTTTATTGATATTGTCAAAATCAAATCCTAAAGATTTAAGTTCAAAATTAAGTTCATCATAAGCTAGGGTTTTAATATAATGGGCATTAAGCCATTCTAACTTTTTAAAACTATATGAAGATGCACTTTTGCTTATATGATAAGGATCAAAAAGTTCTTTTAATTCTTCCATAGAAAAAATTTCATCATCTTTATGACCCCAGCCTAAACGGACTAAAAAATTAAGCAGGGCTTGAGAAAGTATTCCCATAGCTTTATATTCCATTACATCTGTTGCACCATGTCTTTTGGAAAGTTTTTTGCCATCTTCTCCGTGTATCATTGCAACATGAAAAAACTTAGGAATTTTAAAATTTAAAGCTTCATAAAGAATGATTTGTTTAGGAGTATTGGAAAGATGATCATCGCCTCTTATGACATTATTTACCCCCATTAAAGCATCATCTATCACAACGGTAAAATTATAAGTTGGGCTTCCATCACTTCTTGCTATAATAAAATCATCTAAAATATCTTCGACTTTAAATTTAACTTCACCTTTTATGCCATCGTTAAAAACTATTTCTCCACTAAGTGGTGCTTTAATGCGCACAACAGGTTCTATCCCTTTTGGTGGAGTACCTTTAAAATCTCTATATCTTCCATCGTATCTTGGACGCTCTTTAGCTTTTTCTTGTTTTAAACGCAATTCTTCAAGCTCTTCTTTACTCATATAACAATAATAAGCTTTGCCCTCATCTAAAAGCTTTTGAATATACTGCTTATAGATATCAAAACGCTCTGATTGATAAATAATTTCACCATCATAGTCTAATTTACACCATTTAAAAGCTTCGATAATAGCTTTAGTAGCTTCTTTAGAATTTCTTTTTAAATCTGTATCTTCAATACGCAATAAAAATTTTCCTTTATTTTTTCTTGCGTATAAATAATTATATAATGCTGTTCTTAAACCTCCAATATGCAAATAGCCAGTAGGAGAAGGAGCAAAACGCGTTATAATACTTTCTTGCATTTTTTGCCTTTTCTTAAATTTTTATTGTTATAATGCGATATTTCAACTTAAAAAAGGTTTGATTATGAAAAAAATTTTAGCAACTTGTATTTTTTTATCAAATATTTTATATGCTAACACCATTAATGCGATCTCTATGATAGTAGATAAAGAGCCTATTACACTTTATGAAATACAACAAACAATGAAAAAATTAAATATACCTAGAAATCAAGCTCTAATCATTTTGGTCAATGAAAAAATTGAACAAGCTCAAATCAAAAAATTTGGTATTGCTATAAATGAAATTGATCTTGAAAATAGCATTGATAGAATGTTAGAGCAAAACCGCATAAGCCTTGAGCAATTTAAAAAAGAATTAAAAAATAAAAATCAAAGTTTTGAAATTTTTAAACAAGATTTTAAAAAAGATTTAGAAAAAAGAAAGCTTTATGAACAAATTTTAACAATGGCAAAAATAGATTATAGTGAAGCGGGGGCAAAAAATTTTTTTGAAATGCACAAAAGCGAATTTTCTATTTTTACTGAAATTGATGTAAATATTTATAATTCAAATGATCCAGCAATTTTAGAAGAAATTAAAAAATCTCATAAAATATCCTTTAAAAGAAAACAAGCGCATTTAAATATAAGCAATGCTGATCCGCGTTTATTGGCTCTTTTATCGCAAATTAATATTAATGATTTCTCCCCTGTTTTAAATTCAAAAAATGGCTATGAACTTTACGAGGTTAAAGACAAAAGAGGAGAGCAAACTCCTGAATTTGATGAAGTTAAAAATGAAGTTTTGAATGCTTATATCAATAAACAAAAACAAAATTTCATACAAGATTATTTTGAAAAATTACGCTCAAAAGCTAATATAGAATATATAAGATAAAATTTTAATTTTATCTTTATTTTTTATAAGCAAATAAAATACAATAAATCTTCTCTCATAAAAAGTAAAGAAAGTTTCTTATAATTTAATATTTATTTTGAGTTATAACAAGATATTTATACATATTGTATAAATTAATATTTAGATCAGACTCATTCAATT
>NZ_JAENKR010000091.1:0-4890 GCF_016598965.1 Campylobacter sp. TTU-622 | reverse complement strand
GCTTGTTTATATATATTTTCTATAGTTTTTGAATATTTTTCATAAGAAAAGCAAGGAAAATGATTATTCCAAGCCTTTTTAATTAATTTTTTTGTTGCAATTTTTCTTATATAAATTTTAAATAAATCAAAACCTATAAAAATACAAGAAGTTACAATAATTGAACTGACAATACTTACATGAAAATCAAGCAAGGTTAAAAAATAATGTGTTGCTAAAAGTAAAGGAAGTAGAATAAAAGCACATAAAACTCCATAATAACAATAGCAATTTAAATTTTTTATTTTATAATTTAACTTCGAACAATCGACCATTATATCTTCATTAAATAAAATATTAGCTTCTAATAAATCTTTAAAAAGCACTGGTTGCTCTGAAACCTTAAAAAGAAAATTAAAACTAAATTGTTTAAATTTATTCATAAATATAAGCCTTATTTTAGCCGAAAATTTAAATTTTGGAATTATAGTATTTTTAAAATTAATTATCAATTTAAACTATAATTTTTACTAGATTTATAAAAATTTTTATATTTTTAACGAATTATTAAGTCTTTATCTAGGTTTTTTTATTATAATTAGTTTTTTAAATATAGTTATTAAGGATAAATAGTGCTTCTTACAAAAGCTAGTGAATATGCTTTACTTTCTTTAATTTATATTTCTCGTCAAAACAAATCGCAAGATGTAGATCATATGTCTAATGAACTTAATATTCCAAAAAGTTTTTTGGCTAAAATTCTTCAAACTTTAGCAAAAGATGGACTTTTACACTCTTTTAAGGGTGCTAAAGGTGGATTTAGTCTTTCTAAAAATCCAAAAGAATATACACTTAAAGAAATTATAAATAGCGTTGAAAAAAAAGAAATAAGTGTATTTGATTGTAGTGGAGGGATCTGTCCTAATAATAAAGAAGAAAATTGTTTTTTAATGCCTATACTTGTAAAACTTCAAAATAAAGTTGATAATTTTTTAGAATCTATTACTTTAGCAAGTATTATAGAAGATAATGGCAAAAAATAAAATTATAGATCTTGTTTTTCCTTTTTTGGGTCCTTTAATAGGTCCCATTGTTAAAGCCAAAAGTCTTACTATTGTTGGTTTTATAGTTTGTATTTTAGCAATTATCATAGTTCCATTACCAGGGCCAATACTCGATTTTTTCTTAGCCTTAAGTATTGCTTTATCTGTATTAATTATTTTAATATCAATTTACATTCCAAAACCCACAGATTTAACAACATTTCCAACCCTTATTCTAATCATTACTCTTTTTAGACTCTCCTTAAATATTGCAACAACACGTATGATTTTAAGTGAAGGTCAAAAAGGTCCAGAAGCTGTAAGCGAGATTATAGCTGCTTTTGGAGAATTTGTTGTTGGCGGAAATTATGTTATAGGTGTGATTGTTTTTTGTATTTTAGTTTTAATAAATTTTATGGTTGTAACCAAAGGAAGTACAAGAGTATCAGAAGTACAAGCAAGATTTACTCTTGATGCTATGCCAGGAAAACAAATGGCTATTGATGCTGATTTAAATGCAGGACTCATTGATGAACAAACTGCTAGAGCAAGAAGACAAGAAGTTATTGCAGAAGCAAATTTTTATGGAGCTATGGATGGTTCTTCTAAATTTATAAAAGGAGATGCTGTAGCTGGAATTATAATCACAATTATAAATTTAATAGGTGGTTTTTTAATCGGCTCTTTTCAGCATGATTTGTCTTTATCGCAAGCAGCTTCAACTTATACAATTTTAACTATAGGAGATGGACTTGTTTCTCAAATTCCAGGACTTATCACTTCAACTGCTACTGCAATTATTATTACACGTGCAAGTAAAGATGAAGATAATTTTGCAGAAGGAACCCTTAATCAACTTTTAAGCGAGTATCGAACACTTTTAATTGTTGGTTTTGTTCTTTTTATTTTTGCTTTAGTTCCAGGTTTGCCTCATTTTTCTTTGGGATTTATGGCATTTGTGTTTTTAGGGCTTGGATATTTAACAAAACAAGTTAAAGAAGGAAAAATCGATGTAAAAGTAGGCAAAAAATCAGTTGCAAATACAGCAAATAACACAAATTCAACCCCAGTAGCAACACCTAAAAAAAGCGAGGAAGAGATTATCAAAGAAGAAGAACATAAAATTAATGATATTTTAAAAGTAGAAATTCTAGAACTTGAACTTGGATATGGTCTTATAAAACTTGCTGAAAATGAGCTAACAGAAAGAATTAGATCTATGAGACGTAATATTGCTCAAACTTTAGGTTTTTTAATGCCCAAAATTAGAATTAGAGATAATTTGCAACTAAAGCCTAATGAATATAATTTTAAACTTAAAGGCGTGCCTATAGCTAGTGCAGAAATTTATCCTGATAAATATTTAGCTATGGATAGTGGTTTTATAACAGAAGAAGTTGAAGGTATAGCCACAAAAGAACCAGCTTTTAATTCTGATGCACTTTGGATTGATGCGAGTTTAAAAGATGAAGCAACTTTAAATGGTTATATAGTTATTGATCCAGCTAGTGTTATTTCAACGCATATGAGTGAATTGATAAAAGCTCACGCATCAGAACTTCTTACAAGACAAGAGGTACAAAATTTACTTGAAAAACTTAAAAACGATTATCCTGCTATTGTTGAAAGTGCTTTATCTTTAGTTCCTGTAAGCTTAATACAAAAAGTTCTTAAAGATTTATTAAGAAATCAAATTCCAATCAAAGATATGCTTACCATTTTAGAATCAATGAGCGATATTGCAGAGGTTAGCAAAAGTTTTGATATGATTATAGAGCACGTAAGAGCATCTTTAGCTAGAATGATAACAAATATGTATCTTGATGATAAAGGAAATTTGGATATTTTTATTTTAGACTCAGCTACATCTAGCATTTTAATGGAAAATGTTCAATTTAGAGATGGAGGCTATCATTTACCTCTAAGCGTAGCTCAAACGGGTGCTTTAGTGGACACTTTAAGATCTGAAGTTGCTACAGTGGCTAATGGACGTATTAAACCGTTTATATTATGCGTTGAGCCACAACTTAGAAAATTTATAGCTGATATTTGCTTTAATTTTAATATTAATATTATTGTTTTAAGTTTCGCAGAAATTGCTGAAAATACTAATTTTAATACAGAAGGTATTATTAAAATAGAACTTTAAGGAAAATAATGAAAATTTATCATCTCTCTCATACAGACTTAGATGGTTATACGTGTCAATTTATTGTTAATTTTTATTTTAAAAATGTAATTTTTTACAATTCTAATTATGGAAAAGAAATAAATGATAATTTTAGTAATATTATAAAAGATATACAAGATACAAGAAAAGAAAATGAAAAGATACTCTTACTTATCACTGATTTAAATTTAACCCTTTCTCAATGTAAAGAATTTGATGAAGTATGCAAAGAAAAAGATATTAAAATTTTATTATTAGATCATCATCAAAGTGGTTTAGAATGTATGCAGAAATACTCTTGGTATTTTTTAGATAGTTCAAGATGTGCTGCAAAAATTGTTTATGATTTTTTTAGTAAAATTTGTTTCAATGATCAAAAAATGAAAGATTTTATCGATATAGTAAATGCTGTTGATATTTGGCTTAGTAAAGATAAAGATTTTGAACTTGGTAAAGTTTGTTTAGGTCTTATTGCAAACGCAAAAGAAATTAATCGTGTAATGTTTAAAAAGGAACACACTTCTTATATGTTTTATCTTTTAGATCGTGCAAAAACTTTTATACAAAAAGAGAGATCTTATATTTTGCTTGATAATGCTTTGCATTTTATTAAAAAAGATTATTTTACAAAAGAATATGATGATACTTTAGCAAATTTAGTTTCTAAATTCATTGTTGAAAAACTACAAAATCACAAAGAAGATTTTACTATTTTTTATGAAAATCATAAAGGACTTTTGACTTCAAATATAGGTAATACTTCAATAATAGGCAATGAATTTTTAATTAATAATTTAGACTATGATTTTTTTCTTGATATTAGTTCAAAAAAAACTTTAAGTATTAGAGCAAACGGAAATTTAGATGTAAGCTTAATGGCCAAAAAATTAGTCGGTGGGGGAGGGCATAAAAATGCTAGCGGTGGATTATTTGCTAATTTTAAAGATAGTACAAATTATAATTATATCAAAGCTCAATTTATAGATTTAATTAAAAGTAAAGCAATTAAAAAGGAAGAAAATGTACAAAAATGATAAAGAACAAGAAATAAAAGATTTAACTTATGAGCTTAATGTTGTTTTAGAAGCAATGCTTTTATATGCTGGAGTAAAAAGAAATAAACTTGAGGAAGCAATTGAAATTTATATAGAAAATATTGATACAATTTTAGAGCATTCTACTAAAGAGGGGGTAGATGAAATTTTGGAAGTTGTTGAATATATTAGAGAACATTATAAGCAACTTTTTATATAATGAAACATCTAATAATTTTAATTTTATCTTATAATTTTATTTTTGCTAATATTTATGAAACTCTAAATGATTTTGCTTATGATAAAAAACCTAATAAAAATATTAGCATTAAAAAAGCAGAGATTTTAAGTTTTTATGACAATAAAAATCCTTGTATTCAACTCTTAATTACAGACAACGAGGTAAGCATTTTAAAAACATTTGATTCTTGTAAAAAATTAAACAATGCCACTTTTTTGGAATTTTTAAATAAAGACTTTCTTTCTCTTTATCAAGATAAACAACTTACACTAAAAAAAGAATTTAAAAATCTAAAAAATGCCATGCAAGATATTATGATTTATTACAAATTACATTACTCATTTTCTAAAGATATCAAGGATATGAGTAAAAATCAAAATTTAACTATTTTAAATATAGATGAAAAAGAAGGTGGTGTTTTAT
>NZ_JAENKR010000090.1:0-4922 GCF_016598965.1 Campylobacter sp. TTU-622 | reverse complement strand
TATAAAAAAAAAAAACATAAAAAATTGATTAAATCCAATGAGTTTATAAAATACATATTTTAAATTTGGCTTGAAATTTGCTTGATTTTTAAATACAATTAAAAATATAGAAAGTTAAGGAGATGTGATGTTTATCAGACTTGTGATTTTTATAGCAAGTATTTTTATTTTAAGTGCTTGTGCAAATCGTCAAGATACTTTTGCTCAAGTAAATCAAGTTTCTAAAAATTCAGGATGCACCTCTTGTGAAAGTCCAAGTGGTTTTGAAGCAAAAATAAAAGGACTTTTGTATATTAGTGATGTAGGTATTGAATGTTGTGCTAATAAAAGAACTCTTGATACTGGTGTAGCTTTAAAAAAAGTTTATTTACATAGATTTTATGATTTAAGTGAAGATAAAAAAACTTTATTTACTAACAATCAAAAATATTTTGTTGATACTCAATTTAATGCTGTTTTTTATGTTTATTTAAAACAAGAGCTTGAGTCAAGAGGGATTGTAGTATTGGAAAACAATAATGACAATTCTCCTTATGTAACTAAAGTTGATCTAGCTTTTATTGACTATAATTCTAAAAAAGATTCTACAGGGCTTCATTCTAGACTGGTTGGAGTTTTATCTCTTTATGATGTAAATAAAAATAGAAAATTTACCATACGCACAAAACAAGATGTACAAGGTTTTGATAACCTAAAAGAAATCACTTTCTATACTCATCTTTTGATTAAACAAATGGCTAATAAAGCAGCAAGTATCATTGCCTCACTTTGAAATGTTTTAATTGTGAGGAATTTGCTCTTTTAGGATTCTGTGATAAATGCAAGGAAAATTTAAAAGAGCTTTCCTTAAGCATAAGAATGCTTGATAAAAATTTTAAAGTTTATTCTTTTTATAAATATGAACAAATCAAGCATCTTCTTTATTCTAAACACCATTTTTATGGATATTTTGTTTTTAATATGCTTGCAAAATTAAGTTTTAAAAAGTTTAAACATTTTTTTAATCCAGATATAAAAATTAATGCTATAGCTTTAGATGATAAGGTTGAAAATTTGCTTTATTCTCATTCAGCAATTTTACTTAGATATTTAAAAAGCAAAAATATTAAACCAGTTTATGGAGCACTTCATGCTCAATCTAATGTAAAATATTCAGGTCAAAATATGCAATTTCGTCAGCAAAATAAAAGAAATTATAAGCTTTTAAAAAAAATAAATCATCCTGTAATCTTAGTTGATGATGTTGTAACTTCTGGTTCTAGTTTATTGGAAGCTAAAGAACTTTTAGAAAAAAATAAAATTTTTGTTCTTTTTGCTCTTGTTTTAGCTGATGCAAAAGAATAATTTGATACAATAATCATTTTTTAGGCTTTAAGGATTTTTATGGAAAATATTTTTAACAAAGATACTGATATTGATCTTATTGATATAGAAAATTCTATTAAAAGTAGTTATCTTGATTATTCTATGAGTGTTATTATAGGACGTGCTCTACCTGATGCAAGAGATGGTTTAAAGCCAGTTCATAGAAGAATTTTGTATGCAATGAATGATCTTGGAGTAGGCAGCAAAAGTAAGCATAAAAAATCAGCACGTATTGTGGGGGATGTAATAGGTAAGTATCATCCTCATGGAGATAGTGCTGTTTATGATGCTCTTGTAAGAATGGCTCAAGATTTTTCTATGCGTTATCCAACTATAGATGGACAAGGAAATTTTGGATCTATTGATGGAGATAGTGCTGCTGCTATGCGTTATACTGAAGCTAAAATGACAATTTTAGCAGAAGAGCTTTTAAAAGATATTGATAAAGATACAGTTGATTTTATTCCAAATTACGATGGAACAACTACAGAGCCAGATATATTACCTTCTAGGGTTCCAAATCTATTGCTTAATGGATCAAGCGGTATTGCAGTGGGTATGGCAACAAATATTCCACCGCATAGTTTAAATGAATTAATAGATGCAATTTTATATTTAATTGATCATAAAGAAGCAAGCTTAGAAGAATTAATGCAATTTATTAAAGGACCTGATTTTCCAACAGGAGGTATTATTTATGGAAAAAAGGGGATTATAGAAGCCTATAAAACAGGAAGAGGGCGTATTAAAATTCGTGCTAAAACACATATAGAAAAAAAAGTAAATAAAGACATTATAGTTATTGATGAGCTTCCCTATCAAACCAATAAAGCAAGACTTATAGAACAAATTGCTGATTTAGTAAAAGAAAAACAAATTGAAGGAATTTCAGAAGTTAGAGATGAAAGCGATAGAGAAGGAATACGTGTTGTTATAGAACTTAAACGTGAAGCAATGAGTGAGATTGTTTTAAATAATCTTTTTAAATCAACAACAATGGAAAGTACTTTTGGTGTAATTATGTTAGCTATTTATAACAAAGAGCCAAAGATATTTTCTTTAATAGACCTTTTAAATTTATTTTTAACTCACAGAAAAACAATTATCATTAGAAGAACGATTTTTGATCTTCAAAAGGCAAGGGCTAGAATGCATATTTTAGAAGGATTAAAAATTGCACTAGATAATATCGATGAAATCATAGCTTTAATTAAAAATAGCCCTGATAATACAAAAGCTAAAGAAGAATTAGTTATAAAATTTAATTTAAGCGAAATTCAAGCAAGCGCTATTTTAGATATGAAGCTTGGACGTCTTACCGGACTTGAAAGAGAAAAAATTGAAAATGAGTTAAAAGAACTTATTTTAGAAATTGATAGACTAGAAAAAATCTTAAAAAGTGAAGTTTTATTAGAAAATTTAATAAAAGAAGAGCTTAAAGAAATAAGAACTAAATTTGATGTTCCAAGGATTACCCAGATTGAAGATGATTATGATGATATTGATATTGAAGATTTGATACCAAATGAAAATATGGTTGTTACCATAACTCATCGTGGTTACATCAAACGTGTGCCAAGTAAGCAATATGAAAAACAAAAGCGAGGAGGTAAAGGAAAACTCGCAGTTACTACCTATGATGATGATTTTATTGAAAGCTTTTTTACTGCCAATACTCATGATACTTTAATGTTTGTAACTGATCGCGGCCAACTTTATTGGCTTAAAGTTTATAAAATACCTGAAGGAAGTCGCACAGCAAAAGGAAAGGCTGTTGTAAATCTTATCAATCTTCAAGCTGATGAAAAAATTATGGCTATTATTCCTACTACAGATTTTGATGAGAGTAAATCTTTATGCTTCTTTACTAAAAATGGTATAGTAAAAAGAACAAATTTAAGTGAATACCAAAATATTAGAAGTGTTGGAGTAAAAGCTATCAATCTTGATGAAGATGATGAGCTTGTTACCGCCATCATCGTTCAAAGAGATGAGAATGAAATTTTTGATAAAAATGATGAAGAAAATATACAAGAAGAAGTAAATGTTTTAGAAGAAAATGCAGACTTAAACGATAATATTCAAGGAAAAATGCTTTTTGCTGTTACTAAAAAAGGTATGTGTATCAAGTTTCCTCTTGCTAAAGTTAGAGAGATTGGTCGCGTAAGTCGAGGAGTAACCGCTATTAAATTTAAAGAAAAAAATGACGAATTAGTTGGGGCTGTTGTCATAGAAAATAACGAACAAGAAATCTTAAGCATAAGTGCTAAAGGTATAGGTAAAAGAACTACTGCTGGAGAATATAGACTTCAAAGTAGAGGTGGAAAAGGTGTTATTTGTATGAAGCTTACAGATAAAACTAAAGATTTAATTAGTGTTGTTATTGTAGATGAGAGCATGGATTTAATGGCATTAACAAGTAGCGGTAAAATGATACGCGTAGATATGCAAAGTATAAGAAAGGCTGGAAGAAACACAAGTGGAGTTATCGTTGTAAATGTAGAAAACGATGAAGTAGTTAGCATAGCTAAATGTCCAAAAGAAGAAAATGAAGAGGAGGAGGAAGTAAATTTAAATTTGGAATAGTTTTTGCTTTTTAACTTGGAATTACAATATATTGAAGGTGTATATATGAAAAAATTATTTTTTATGCTTGTTATAGCAATGGTTTTTGGTGGATGTGTTCCTAATACAACAAAAATGAACAATACAACTGCAAATAATACAGTTGCAAATAACAATCCAGATATTATTGTTCAAAAAGTTGATAAAGATGATGTAAGAAATATCATCAAAGAAGAAAAAATGTTAGCTCCTGATGTTAGCGAAACAGAACTTAGCTTTACAGCTGTTGGAGAAGGAATAGCTCCTTTAAATACCGTATCTTCCGCTCAAGCTTTAGCGCTTGCTAAAAGAGCTGCAATAACTGATGCTTATAGACAACTTGCAAGCAAACTTTATGGAGTGAAAGTAAATGGTAAAGATACGGTAAAAGATGCTATGCTAAGAAGTTCAACAATTACTGCTCAAGTTAATGGACTTATAAAAAATGCAAGTATAATTGATGAAAGTTTTAATCAAGGACTTTATAGAGTTAATGTAGAACTTAAAATAGATGCAGACAAGTGGAAAGAATTATTTGCTTATTAATTTTATTAAATTTAAAACTATTTGCCCAAGATGAATTTATATTTTGGGCTGAACTTTCTAGTAAAAATTTAATTCTTTTTCATCAAAGTCAAAATATATCCTTAGCAATGACAAAAAGTGATAATTTTCTTAGTGATTTTGTATGCGAACTCCCCTATACTCAAAAAGACTATCTTAAATTTCCTAAAAATTCTTTAGGATTTATTGATGAAAATATGCCAAAAAAGATTAAATTAGATTTTTTAAATGCACACAAAGATGAATTAAATGAATGCTTTATAGGAGCTAAAATTCAAATAAAAAGTTTTACCCAAACAAATCTTTTAAAAGCTCAAAATGAAATTTATATAAAAATTTTACCCCTTCGTTTTAGTGTTGATTTTGGTTCAAATAGTGCACTGATTTAC
>NZ_JAENKR010000008.1:0-29642 GCF_016598965.1 Campylobacter sp. TTU-622 | reverse complement strand
ATTATACTCTTGTGAAATTTTTTCTTTAGTTGTTAAAAAATTTTCACTACTAGACATTGAACTTGCTTTTGATAATTCTTCAATATTGCTTTGATTTAAAGGAGTAATTCTAACCCTAATCCCAAATTTATCATTAACAGAACTAACATTTAAATTTATTTCTTCTTTATTATGAAACATAATAAATGTTTTATTATTCTTTGAACTAATTGCAATCTTATCTATAAACTTAGATTGAAGATTTTTTATTTCATTTTTAGAATACTTAAGATTATCAAAAATAAGTTCTAATATTTTTTTATCTTTTCTTTGAGAAATATTACCTTGATAAGCACTATCAAAAGAAAGCATTAAATCTACTCTATCGTTTCTGTTATAAATGTTATAATCAGTTAAATTTGCGGAAAAAAGTGGAAATAAAAAACAAAAAAAGACAAATAAAATTCTCATTAAATTTCTTTTTTAAAATATTGTAACACCGTTTTAGAATCTAAAATCTCATTAATTCTTATGGCAAGATTTTTTTCATATACCATAACTTCGCCTTTTCCAAAAATTCTTTTATTAATATAAAGCTCAACACTTTCTCCTGCTGGCTTTTCAAGATCTATAACAGAACCTACTTCTAATTTTAAAAGCTCATTTACACTCATATTAGTCGTTCCAAGCTCACTAACAAAATCAACTGTAATATCTAAAATATCTTCGTAAGAATGAAGTAAGCCGTGATAATTGCTAAATTCAATATCATCATTCATAATTATTAAAACCTATTTTAAAATAATGATCATCAAGTTTATATACTAAAAATTCATTAAGTTTTATACTTGAAGGATCAGTTTTTCCAAGATATTTTGGAATTCCAAGTTTATATTCATCTTTTCCTTGCGCATCATTAAGTAATTTTTTCATATATCCTATAATCTGATTAGTACATTCTTTAGTAAGATCTTGCCAATCATTTTCACTCAAATCTTCACCTGGAATTAATATACTAGCAATTTCTTGTAAAATCGATTGAGAGAAAAATAAATAAAAAACATTTTCTATTTCATTGTTTTTTATAGTGATAGAAGTTGCATAAAATTCACCCTTTTTTATCTTTTTCATTTTTTCAATATGCATTTTTAAAATGTGATTATAAAAATGAGTGGTTGAATATTCAAGCATACTTAACATAACCCATACCTTAAAAATAAAATTATTCTTATTATAATATAAAAAATATTTAAAATTCTTAATTATTTTTAAAGATTTTATTTTTATTTTATAAAAAAAATATTTTAATTTGTAAAGTATATAAAATGTAATTTAGGATATTAAATGAACTTAATAGATTTACCTTATTTTGCTATAGGAATTATATCTGGCGTAGCTTCAGGACTTTTTGGCATAGGTGGTGGAATGATAATAGTCCCTACTATGTTAATTTTAGGTGCAAGCTCGCATTCTGCCATTGGAATTTCAGTTTTACAAATGATTTTTGCTGCAATTTTTGGATCTTATTTAAATTATAAAAAAAAGAATTTAAATTTAAAAGATGGAATTTATATAGGTTTAGGAGGTCTTTTAGGTGCAAGCTTTAGTGGAACACTTTTAAAATACTTAAGTGATATTAGTTTAACATCTATATTTTTAGGTGTAAGTTGTATTTTTTTTCTAAAATATGCCTTTGGAATCAAGGAAAATGTAGTTAAAAATAATAAAAGCATTTTACAAAAAAATATAATTTTATTTATAGCTGGAACCTTTACTGGTGTTTTCGCTATTTCTTTAGGAATTGGAGGTGGATTATTGATTGCTCCAATTTTAGCTTATTTTCTAGGCTATGATAGTAAAAAAGTTGTTTCTTTATCTTTGTTTTTTGTAATATTTGCTTCAATTTCTGGAATTATTTCTTTTTCAAATTCAAATGTAATTGATAGTGAAGTAATTCATAAAGGTATAATAGTAGGAATTGCGTCAATGATAGGAGTTTTCATGGGTATTAAAATCATAGAAAAAATGAAACTTTCTTCTCATCGCAAAATTTTACTCTTCATCTATGCTTTATCTATATTTGCAACTACGCATTCTTTGCTTAGAAAACTTGGAATTATAGTTTTTTAAGTAAAGCTAAATTCAAATAAAAACTTTAGATTTTTAATTTTATTTATGCTAGAATTCCAAATTTAATTAATTTTTAGGAAAAAAAATGAATGATATGATAAAAATCATAGGCGCAAAAGAAAATAATCTTAAAAATATCAATCTTGAAATTCCAAAAAATAAACTTATAGTATTCACAGGTCTTTCAGGCTCAGGTAAATCTACTCTTGCCTTTGGCACTCTTTATGCTGAAGGCCAACGTCGTTATATAGAAAGCTTAAGTGCTTATGCGAGACAATTTTTAGATAAAGTAGGCAAACCTGATGTAGATAAAATTGAAGGATTAACTCCAGCCATTGCAATTGATCAAAAAACAACTTCAAAAAATCCACGCTCTACAGTTGGAACAATCACTGAAATTTATGATTATTTAAGACTTTTATATGCAAGAATTGGGGTGCAACATTGTCATCAATGTGGTAAAAAAATTACTTCAATGAATACAGAAGATATAGTGTCAGAAATTTTAAAATTTCCTAAAGGAGCAAAAATTATTCTTTATGCTCCTTTAATCAGAGAAAAAAAAGGCACTTATGCAGATTTACTTGAAAATCTACGCAATAAAGGTTATATAAGAGCACAAATTGATGGAGTTTTAGTGCGTTTAGATGAAGATATTGAACTTTCTAAAACAAAAAAACATACCATTAAACTCGTAATTGATAGATTAGAAATTCAAGAAGATTTACTCTCACGTCTTGCAAGCGATATTGAAAAAGGACTTGAAGAAAGCTTTGGAGAAATAGAATTAGAAGTATTAAATAATGAAGAATTAGGCTTAAATAAACATTATCATTATAGTATTCACTCTGCTTGTTTTGATTGTAAAATTTCTTTTATGCCACTTGAGCCTTTAAGTTTTTCTTTTAATTCTCCAAAAGGAGCTTGCGAATCTTGTGATGGTTTAGGAATTCGTTACACTCTAGATATGAAAAAAATCATTGATGAAAATTTAAGTATCGAAAATGGTGCTATTAAAACTATGTATGGTTTTAATAAAAGCTATTATTATAAATTTTTAATTGCTTTTTGTGAGCAAAATGAAATTTCTATTAAAACTCCTTTTGCTGAACTCAATGAAGAACAAAAACGTCTTGTATTATATGGCAATGCAAAAACTATAAATTTTACTTGGAAAAGAAATCATTTAAAACGAACTTTTGAAGGTGTAATCAAAATAGCTTATGATATATTAAAAGATGAAAAAGACTTAAATGAATATATGAGTGAAAAAATTTGCAAAGATTGCAATGCTCATCGCTTAAAGCCAGAAAGCTTAGCTGTAAAAGTAGCCAACAAAGGCTTAGGGGAAATTTTAGATATGAGTATAGAAAATTCAAGTGCTTTTTTTTCACAAGAAAGTAATTTTGATTATTTAAATGCACAACAAAAACTCATAGCAAAACCTATACTTAAAGAAATAAATGAAAGATTATTTTTTCTTTTTGATGTAGGACTTGGATATCTTTCTTTAGGGCGTGATGCTAGAACAATCAGTGGTGGAGAAGCTCAAAGAATACGTATTGCATCTCAAATTGGAAGTGGTTTAAGTGGAGTAATGTATGTTTTAGATGAGCCAAGCATTGGACTTCATGAAAGAGATACAGCAAAGCTCATTAAAACTTTAAGAAATTTACAACAAAAAGGTAATACGCTTATTGTGGTAGAACATGATAAAATGACAATTGAAGAAGCTGATTTTATTGTTGATATTGGTCCAAAAGCTGGAAAATTTGGTGGAGAAGTTGTTTTTAGTGGAACTTATAAAGAACTTCTAAAAAGCAAAAGCGAAACTGCTCTTTATATGAACAAAAAAAAACAAATTTCTTGGCAAAAAAATAGAAAACAAAAAAATTATCTTGAATTAAAAAATGTAAATATTAATAATATATCAAATTTAAATGCCAAATTTCCTTTACAAAATCTTGTAGCTATTACAGGTGTTTCAGGAAGTGGAAAAAGCTCTTTAATACTACAAACTTTACTTCCATTTGCACAAGAATCTCTAAATCACGCTAAAAAGGTAAAAAAATTAGGTGGAGTTGAAATAGAAGGATTGGAACAACTTGATAAAGTTATTTATCTTGATCAAAGTCCTATTGGACGCACCCCAAGGTCTAATCCTGCCACTTATACAGGAGTTATGGATGAAATTCGCAATCTTTTTGCAGCTACTAAAGAAGCTAAAGCAAGAGGCTATAAAGCAGGACGCTTTTCTTTTAATGTAAAAGGGGGAAGATGTGAAAAATGTAGCGGGGATGGAGAAATTAAAATAGAAATGCACTTTTTACCTGATGTTATGGTTATTTGTGATACCTGCGGAGGTAAGCGCTATAATGATGCTACTTTAGAAATCAAATATAAAGATAAAAATATTTCAGATATCTTAAAAATGAGTGTTTTAGAAGCGTATGATTTTTTTAGTTCTGTGCCAAAAATTCGTCAAAAACTTGAAACTTTAGTAAAAGTAGGACTAGATTATCTTACCTTAGGGCAAAATGCTACAACTCTAAGCGGAGGAGAAGCTCAAAGAATCAAACTTGCCAAAGAATTAAGTAGAAGTGATACCGGTAAAACTCTTTATATCCTAGATGAACCTACTACAGGACTTCATTTTGAAGATGTTAATAAACTTATTTCTGTTTTGCAACATTTAGTGGATTTAAAAAATTCAGTTTTTGTAATCGAACACAATTTAGATGTAATCAAAAATGCTGATTATATCATAGATATGGGACCAGAAGGCGGGATTAAAGGAGGTAAAATTATAGCAAGTGGTAATGTAGAAAAAGTAGCAAAAGAATATAAAAAAACAGGTTCTTATACAGGATATTATTTAAATTTAGAACTTAAAAGCGATAAAAATTAATTTAAAATAATTAATTAGGCCTTTGAATGTTTGAAACTCTTAGTTATCCTATGCTTTTTTTAGCAAGCTTTCTCTCAAGCACGCTTCTTCCACTTGCAAGCGAAGCTTTTGTGCTTGCTTTTATTAAATTTAATTTTAATCCTTATTCAGTACTTTTTATAGCTACTTTAGGAAATACTTTAGGGAGTTTGAGTACTTATACCCTTGCTTTTTTAGGAAAACAAAAAATTTTAGAAAAATATTTTTCAAATTCTTTAAAAAAATTAGAAAAATTAAGTATTAATTTTAATCGCTTTGGGGCAATATTCTCTTTTTTAAGTTTTTTACCCATAGTAGGAGATATCTTTGTTTTAGGGTTAGGATTTGCTAAATACCCTCTTATAAGAGCTATTATTTTTATCACTCTTGGAAAATTAAGTCGTTATATTTTTATAATTTTTATAGCAAATTCCTTTTAATAATCTTGTCTTAATAAGCTCTAAAAGTTTAGAATTATCTATATTTTTTAAAACTTTTACCGGCTTTTTTTCTTTTAAATTTAAACCTAAACTTAATTTTGGCTCTTTCTCAACACGATAAGCTAAACCTCTAATTAAAGAACTATCACAAACTACATCTACAAAATACTCATTAAATTCTGCAATATTTTCATCAAGCATATAAGCTACACTTAAAGCATCATGGATCCAAGTTCCTTTAGTTCCTCTTGTGCGACTAGCATAGTAAATCCAAGCCCTTAAAGTTTGAATTAAATAATTACAGAGTTCATTTTTATTTTCTAATTCATCTAAATCTTTATGAGTTAATAAAGTTTGCATAGTAGCATTATAAGGAGCTAAAACAACTTTTGCCTTTGAATTTAATACTATATTAGCTGCTTCTGGATCAAAACCAAAATTTGTATCTTTAATATATGAGGGCATATCAAAACTACCACCCATAATATGAATTTCTTTTACATTTTTATCAAAATTTTTAAAAAGTCTCATAGCAATAGCTATATTTGTAAGAGGACCTATAGCACAAATTGAAATTTTTTTAGGATTTTGCATTATAAGTTCGCCCATTTTCAAAGGAGCATTAGGTATTATATTTTTTATTATTTTAGGTTTTTTTATCGTATCCCAAAGAAATTTTAAATTTTGCTTTTTAACACTATTATCAAGCCTATTGCGCCAAGGTTTCATAGGTTCTTTTAAGGCAGAATCAGCTCCTAAATACACAGGAATATTTAAATTCCAAAGCTTTAAAAAATGCTTTGCTACACTATAGGCTACAATATTAGATACATTGCCATTTACTGTACTTATCATTTCAAGTTTAATTTCTTTAGAAGCTAAAATTAAAGCAAGGGCTAAACCATCATCAGTATTAGCTCCTGCTATACCATTACCTATATCAGTATCCAAAATCAAACGGATCATATAGCATCTTTAATTAAATTTAAATCTCTTCCTCTTGTTTCTGGTGCAAAAAAGGTAGTAACAAACCCTATACCAGCAGTTACAACAAAATAAATTGCTATAGGAATCCAAGTTCCATAATAAGCAAGCAAGAAAGAAGCTATCATAGGTGCGCTTCCACCTGAAAGAATAGAGCCTAATTCTTTTGCAAAAGCCATTTTAGTATAACGATTTTTAACTCCAAACATTTCAACACCCCACGCTGCTTGAACTCCAAAAATTCCTAAAGATGCTAAAGACATTCCTACGATAATGGTTAAAATTACTATAAGTTCATCTTTGCTATCTAATAACATAAAAGCAGGAAAAGCATACAGCATTAAAAGAAAACAAAAAGCTCTATAAGTTATTTTTCTTCCAAATTTATCACTTAAATAACCTGCTAAAGGAATTATCAAAAATCCAAATAAAGAGGCACTTAAAACTGCTGTTGTAGCTACTGATTTGTCTAAAAGCAAAATCTTAGTAACATAACCTACTATAAAACCTTGTGCTAAATAAGATGGTCCGTTTTCTCCTATTCTTAAACCAACCATAATCCAAAATGCTTTACTTTTTTGCCAAAAAGTTCTTGTATCCTCTTCTAATTCTTTCACATTTTGCGCCCTAATTTTTAACATCTCCTCTTTTTGTTTTGCAAAAACAGGACTTTCTTTAATATAAATACGCAAATAAAGAGCAAATAAAACAATCAAAAAACTTCCAATAAAAGGAATTCTCCAACCCCACTCTTTAAAAGATTCATCATCAATTTGCACTACTAAAAGCCATACAAAAGAAGCGAGTAAAGTTCCACTATTTGATCCTAGTGCTATAACAGAAGAAACAAGTCCTCTTCTTTTACTAGGAGCATATTCTCCAAGCATAATAGTTCCGCCTGAAAGCTCTGCTCCTGCTCCTAAACCTTGCATAAATCTTAAAATAACCAAACAAAGCGGTGCCCAAATTCCTATAATAGCATAACTTGGAATAAAACCTATAAGCGTTGTAGAAATTCCCATCAAAGCAATAGTTATCATCATAATATTTTTTCTTCCATACTTATCCCCTAAGTATCCAAAAAATAAAGCTCCTATAGGTCTTGCAATAAAACCTATACCATAAGTAACAAAAGAAAGTAAAAGAGCTATTACTGGAGTTTGTTCCGGAAAGAATACTTCTGAAAAAATAGTTGCTGCAGCCAAACCATAAAGTGCAAAATCAGCATATTCTAAAGCTGTTCCAAGCCAACAAGAGAATATGGCTTTTTTAAAAGCTTTTTTTCCATCAGGAGTATTAAAATTTTGATCTGCGATACTACAAGCTTGTTTATTCGACATATTTCTCCTTACAATAATAAATTAAAAGATGAAAAAATATACTAATTTTGCTTAAATACCTATTATCAACTTTTAATTTCAACATTTTTCCTAATTTTTAAGTTAAAATTTGAAATAATTAAAAAAATAAATTTCTTAATTAAAGATTTACTCTATGAAAACTTTAACTATAATTGATACATTTGGATTTTTCTTTAGACTTTTTTATGCACTTAAAGGGCTTAAAAACTCTAAAGGTGCCCCTAGTGGTATGATTTCAGGCTTTGCTAATTTTATTTATAATTTAAAAGATGAATATAAAAGTGATTATATTTTATTTGCACTTGATTGCAAAGGTAAAACTTTTAGAAGTGAAATTGATCCAAATTACAAAATCAACCGTACCTCACCACCTGAAGAATTATTAGCACAAATTCCAATTTGTATCGAAATGATTGAAAAAATGGGTTTTATGAGCTATTCTAAAGAAGGTTATGAAGCAGATGATATTATAGCTTCTGTTGTTAAAAAATGTGAAGATAAAGATATTTTTGTACGCATTATTACTCAAGATAAGGATCTTTATCAACTTATAAAAAATGGAAAAGTTAGTATTTATAGTCCTATTTCTAAAAATGATTATAATGAAGAAGCTTGCATGGAAAAATATGGTGTAAAACCTTCACAAATTAGAGATTTTTTAGCTCTTTGTGGAGATAGCTCTGATAATATTCCAGGAGTTAAGGGTATAGGTGCTAAAGGAGCCAAAACTCTACTTGAACAATTTGATAATATAGAAAACATTTATGAAAATCTTATGTTGGTACGTAATGAAAGAAGTCGCACTCTTCTTTTAGAAGGAAAAGAAAATGCTTTTTTAAGTAAAAAGCTTGCTAGTTTAAAAAATGATATTGAAATTCCAAATTTATTAGAAAAATCTGTTTTTAATCAAGAAGAACCTTTACTAAAAATTACAAATATTTTAGAAGAATACGAACTTAATTCTTTGATTAAAAAAATGCAACTAAATCCAAAAAATCAAAATAAAATTTTAAATTTCAAAACGACTTTAATTTTAGATGAAAATCAACTTTTTAATATTTTAGAAAATTTAGATAAAGAAAGTATTATTGCTTTCGATACAGAAACAACCGGTCTTGATACAAAAAAAGCTAAAATAGTTGGATTTAGCTTTTGTTATAATGAAAATGAAGCCTTTTATGTTCCTTTAAATCATAATTATTTGGGAGTAAAAGAACAAATTCCACTTCAAAGCGCAAAAAAAGCTATAGAAATTATTTACAAACATACTATCATAGGACATAATCTTAAATATGATTTTAAAATCATACAAAATAATTTTGATTTAAATCCTCCTCAAAAATATGCTGATACTATGATATTAGCTTGGCTTTTTAATCCTAGCTTAAGAGTAAATATGGATGATTTAGCTTTAAGGCTTTTTGATTATAAGACCTTACATTTTGAAGATATAGTAAAAAAAGGGGAAAATTTTGCGAGTATAGAACTTGATAAAGCTTGTAAATATGCAGCAGAAGATGCTTATATCACTTTAAAATTTTATCTTTATTTTTTAAAAAATTTAGAACCAAAATTATTAGAACTTGCCTATAAAAACGAATTTGATTTTATAAAAGTTATTATAATGATGGAAGAAAATGGTATAAAGCTTAATATATTAGAGCTTGAAAATTTAATGCAACAATTTAGCAAAGAAATAAAAAAAATAAGCGAAGAAATTTATACTTTATGTCAAGATCGTTTTAATCTTAATTCCCCTAAACAAATAGCAGAAGTTTTATTTAACAAACTCAATCTTAATACTAAGAAAAAAAGCAAAACAGGATATTCTACCGATGAAAAAGTTTTAAAAGAACTTATTGATGAACATCCTGCAATAGAAAAGATTTTATCTTATAGAGAACTTGCCAAACTTTATTCAACCTACTGCGAGCCTCTTTTAAAATTAGCACAAAAAGATGAAAATTCAAGAATTTATTCAAGTTTTTTACAAACAGGAACTGCAACAGGACGCCTTTCTTCTAAAGATCCAAATTTGCAAAATATTCCAGCACATGGACAATATGCTAAAGATTATAAATCTTGTTTTATTGCACAAGATGGTTTTAGTTTTATCTCCTTAGATTATTCTCAAATAGAACTTAGAATGCTTGCACATTTTAGTAAAGATCAAAAACTTTTAGAAGCATTTTCAAATGATGAAGATATCCATTCAAAAACAGCTATTATGATATTTGGTGAAAGCAATTATAAAACAAGAAGTATAGCAAAAAGTATTAATTTTGGACTTATTTATGGCATGGGTTATAAAACTTTAAGTGCTAATTTAAAAATTGAAACAAAACTTGCTAAATCTTATATAGAAAAGTATTTTGAAAATTTTACAAGCATTAAAGAATATTTTGAACAAGTTAAAAATGAAGTTAAAAAAAATGGTTTTATTACCACACTCTTAGGTCGTAAAAGATTTTTTAATTTCGAAAATGCTAAAGCTGTGCAAATAGCAATGTATGAAAGAGAAAGTATAAATTCTATTTTACAAGGATCAGCAGCTGATATTATTAAACTTGCTATGATAAAAATTGCCTCAGACTTAGATGAAAATAAAAAACTCATTTTACAAATTCATGATGAACTTATTTTTGAAGTGAAAGATGAATTGTGTGAAAATTTTGTAAAAAAAGCTACTGATATTATGGAAAATATTGTAAAATTAAATGTAAAATTAAAAACTTCATCAAGTATTGCCAAAAATTGGGGAGAACTTAAATAAGGAGAATTGCTAATGGATCTTTCAACCATACTTGGAATGGTACTTGCTATAACAAGTATTTCTGTTGGTGACATACTAGAAGGGGGAAACCCTTTACATGTTATTCACCTTTCTTCATTTCTTATCGTGATGCCAACTGCTGCATTTTGTGCAATGACTTCTACTCACAAAAAAATAGTTAAGGCTGCTTATAAAGAATTAAAAGTAGTTTTTAAAGGTTCAGGGGTTAATCTTTCAGAAAGAATCGCTCAACTTATAGAATTTGCTATTATAGCAAGAAGAGATGGTCTTTTGGCTTTAGAGTCAAAAACCAATGAAATTGAAAATGAATTTTTAAAAAATGCTATGATGATGCTAGTAGATGGAAAAAGTTTTGAAGAAATAAAAGAAAGTATGGAAATTCAAACCGAACAACTTGAAGAACATTATAAAGAATGTGCAGAATACTGGATAGTATTTGGAGAAACTTGTCCAACTATGGGATTAGTTGGAGCAGTATTTGGACTTATATTGGCACTTAAACTTCTTGATGATCCTCAAGCAATGGCTGCTGGTATTTCAGGAGCTTTTACCGCAACAGTTACAGGAATTTTTGGAGCATATGCTCTTTTTGCTCCTTGGGGTAGAAAAATGAAAGCTAACGGTATGGATTTGGTTAAAGAACAAATTGTAATCACTGAAGCTATTAAAGGTATAGCAGAAGGGGCTAATCCTAGAGATTTAGAAGCTAAACTCTTTAATTTTCTAAGTCACGATGATCCTAAAATTTCACAATTTGACAAAGGTTAAAAATGGCAAAAAAACATAAATGCCCAGAATGTCCAGCAGGTGAAAAATGGGCTGTTCCTTATGCTGATTTTTTAAGTTTACTTTTAGCACTTTTTATAGCTTTATGGGCAATTTCAAAATCAAATCCAGCAAAAGTTGAGGCTTTAAAAACAGAATTTATCAAAATTTTTGATTATACTACAACTCAAACCATACAAGAAGAAAGCAAAAATCAAGAAAAATATAAAGGAGCAGCAAAAATAGAAAGTGATGAAATAGAAGCTTTAAAACAAAGAATAACAACTCAACAAGATACCATTAAAAAACTTCAAGCTGCTTTAGATCAATCAAATAATGAAGTCGCCTTAAATCTTCCTTCTAAAATCTTATTTCAAAGAGGGAGTGCTGAAATTGTATCTGCTGATATAAAAGATTATTTAAAACGTATGGCACAACTCGCTCTTAATTTACCTCCGCAAACGAAAATTGAAATTAGAGGCTATACAGATAATAGTGATACCATATTAAGAAGTTTTGATTTAGGTTACGAAAGGGCCCAAAGTGTCTTAAAATATTTTATTGATGGTGGAGTTAATATAAAAAATTTAAGTGTAAAAAGCTATGGCTTTAATGAACCTTTACAAAATAATCCTACTACTTTAAATAATAATAGAGTTGAAATTTATTTTAAAGTTGATAGCGATAATGAAGCTGCGCAAAAATCTATACTTGAACTTATTCATAGACCAAATTAATTTTTAGAATTAATTTGGTTTGAAAGTCTACTTTTATTGTTAGAATTATAAACAAATCCTAATACTTCAGCTACAGCCTTAAATAATTCTCTAGGAATTAGATCGTTTATATCACAAACTTTATAAAGTTCTCTTGCTAAAGGAGGATTTTCATAAACAACAACATTATTTTTATAAGCAATTTCTTTAATCCTTAAAGCTAAAAAATCAATACCTTTTGCCACAACTCTTGGAGCTTGTTCTTTGGTTGAATCATAACGAATTGCAACAGCATAATGAGTAGGATTTGTTATAACAACATCAGCACCTGCTACATCTTGTACCATACGACGACGTGCTGTCTCCATTTGAATACGACGAATTCTTGCTTTAACTTGCGGATCCCCCTCCATTTGTTTATATTCATCTTTGATTTCTTGTTTACTCATTCTAAGACTTTTAAAATACTGAAAACGCACTAAAAATACATCTAAAACAGCAATAATCATAAAAGCAATAATTACAATAGCAGCTAAAATAACAGCCTTATCTCTTAACCAAATAAGCTGATTAGTGATATTATAAAGTTCAACCTTTGGAAGTTCTTTTACAAATTGAAGCAACACTATAAAAGCTATAGTGAAAACAACACTAACTTTTAAAATAATTTTAACACTTTCTAATAATTTTTTTAAAGAAAAAAGATTTTTAATACCTTTTAAAGGATTAATTTTTCCTAAATTTGGCATAATAGGTTTTGTTGTAAAAACAAAACCAAATTGCATAACATTTCCTAGAACACCTGCAACCATAATGCTTAATACTATAGGAGCAAGCATTATTAAAACTTCAAAAATACTTTTAATCATAATTGCTTGAATTATTCTAAGATCAAGTTCAACTCCAATAAAACTTTGATAATATCTATATAAATTAACTATTCTTTCACCTAAAAAACCCATTAAAAATAGAGTAATAGCTACAGCAACAATTAAACTTATAACCGCAGAAGCGTCTTGACTTTTAGGAACATTCCCTTCTTTTCTGGCATCTTCAATCTTTTTGGACGTGGGTTCTTCTGTTTTTTCTTGATCTTCACCCGCCATAAATTCTCCTATTTATTAAACCTAATAAATTTTAAATAACCTATACTTGATAAAATTTATATTTAATGATTATATTAAAAAATATTTTTAAACTAACAAAATTCATAAAAGTTTATTTTATATTAAATTCTGATTTTTAAATAAGTAAGATATAAGATTAATTTTAAAATATATAAATAAAAAATTCCCCTTCTTAAAGGGGAAAGATTAATTAAAGTTTATTTTCGTTTTTATTAAGATAATCAGCAACACCTTTAGGATTTGCTTTCATACCTTCATCACCTTTATTCCAGCCTGCTGGACAAACTTCGCCGTGCTCATTTGTGAAAAGCATAGTATCAACCATTCTAATCATTTCATCGATATTTCTTCCAAGTGGTAAATCATTAATTACCGCATGACGAACTGTTCCATCAGCATCTAAAAGGAAAGATCCGCGAAGTGCTACAGCTTCTGCATATAATACATCAAAATTTCTAGCTATTTGTTTAGTTAAATCAGCGACTAAAGGAAATTTAACTTGGCCAATACCACCTTGGTTTACTGGAGTATTTTTCCAAGCAAAATGCGAAAATTCATTATCACCAGAAATTCCAATTACTTCAATTCCTCTATCTTTAAATTCTTGATATCTCTTATCAAATGCAATGATTTCAGAAGGACATACAAAAGTAAAATCTTTTGGATAAAAAAATACAACAGCACCTTTTGGTCCTATATTTTTATAAAGATTAAAATCTTCTACTATTTCATTATTTCCTAAAACTGCTGGAGCAGTAAAATCTAAAGCTTTTTTTGTAACTATCATTTTTTTCTCCTAAATAATAAATTTTATTGATAGCAAAATTATATCGTTTAAATCTTTAAATATTTTTGAAATAAACATTATAATGTTGATTTTTAATAAATATTATCAATAAGTAGTAAATTTTGATTATCAAAAAAATAAGTTTTTAAGAATAATATGATAAAATTCTAATTATTTATATTGTTTAATTAAGGAGAAAAAATGGCAGTAAAAATTACAGATATTTGTATTGCATGTGGTTCTTGTATTGATGAATGTCCGGTTTCAGCAATAGTTGATGATGCTAGCAATCCTAACAATGAAGATAGTTATTATGTATATGCAAATAAATGCGTTGAATGTGTAGGTTACAATGATCAACCAGCCTGTGCAAGTGCTTGTCCTACGGATGGATGTATAGTTTGGAGTGATATTCAAGAAGGACAACCAAGTCGCAGTGAGATTGATGCAAGTATGAGAGATGGAAGTACCCCTGTATTTGCATAAAAAATAAAAAATTGATAAAGTATAAATTAAATAAAATTTTAGAATAATTTAAGTATAATCATAGCTTTTTAAAATAAATTGTGGAGAATACTTTGATTCAAAAAACTTTATCAATTATTAAACCAGATGCAGTTAAAAAAAATGTAATAGGTAAAATTCTTGATCGTTTTGAAAGTAATGGCTTAAAAATTATTGCAATAAAAAAAATTCAATTAAGTCAAAATCAAGCTGAAGAGTTTTACCAAATTCATAAAGATAGACCCTTCTTTAAAGATCTAGTTAAATTTATGATTAGTGGGCCTGTAGTTGTTTCTGTTTTAGAAGGAGAAAACGCCGTATTTAAAAACAGAGAGCTAATGGGAGCAACCAATCCAAAAGAAGCTAAAGCTGGAACTATAAGAGCTGATTTTGCTGAAAATATTGATGCAAATGCTGTACACGGAAGTGATAGCTTAGAAAATGCAAAAATTGAGATTGATTTTTTCTTTAAAGCTGATGAAATTTATTAATGAAGATTTATTTTTCTAAAATTCATACAACACCTTATCCTTTCAAATTAGACCTTGAAAATGTAGTTTTTGAAGGAGATATGGTAAAAATAAATGCTAAAATAGTAAAAATAAATGCTATAATAAGAGGTTTTATTTATAAACCTTGTGATAGTTGTGGCGAAGAAACAGAATTTTCTTTTAATGAAAAACTAGAGCTATTTGCAAGTGATGGTATTTTTAAGGATTTGGCAAATGAACTTAGCAATACTATCGAATTCTTTGACTCTCAAATTGATTTAATGGAAATTGCAATTGGAGAGATTGAAACATATTTTAGTGATTATTTTTATTGTAATAAATGTAAAAATTAAAAAGGAGAAAAAATGGCAGTACCTAAAAGAAGAGTAAGTAAAACACGTGCAGCAAAACGCAGAACACACTATAAAGTAGTTCTTCCAATGCCTATCAAAGACAAAGATGGAAGTTATAAAATGCCTCATCGTGTTAATCCAGTTACCAAGGAATACTAATATTTATGATAAACATTGCAATTGATGCAATGGGTGGAGATTTTAGAGAAAAACCTATTATTGAAGGTGTAATAGAAGCTTTAAATATAAAGCCTTTTAATGCGATCTTGGTAGGTCAATCTAAAATTTTAAAGCCTTTAATTCCGCAACATTTAGAAAAATACATTCAATATGAAGAGGCAAACGAAATTTTCTCTATGGAAGAAAATGCAACAGATGTTTTAAAACGAAAAGAAACAACCATTTATAAAGCTATAGATCTTGTTAAACAAGGCAAAGCAAAAGCGGTTGTTTCAGCAGGACATAGTGGCGCAACTATGTCTTTAGCGACTTTAAAACTAGGAAGGCTTAAAAATGTTTTAAGACCTGCTATAGCAACTTTAATGCCAAATATTAAAACAAATACTTTAATTTTAGATGTTGGTGCAAATACTGATTGTAAGGTTGAAAATTTATTTCAATTTGCAATAATGGGCGAAATTTATGCTAAAGAAATCATGAAAGTTAAAAAACCAAAAATTGCCCTTATTTCTAATGGAGAGGAAGAAGGTAAAGGCAATGAGCTTACAAAAGAAGCTCATCAATTTATGAAACAAATTCCAAATTTTGTTGGAAATGCTGAAGGTAGAGATATTTTTAATGGAAGTATTGATGTTTTAGTTTGTGATGGTTTTAATGGTAACATCATTCTTAAATCCTGCGAAGGTGTTGCAACTGCTATATTTCAAATATTAAAATCAGAAATTAAAAAATCTTTGATTTCAAAATTGGGAGCTTTACTACTTAAAAATTCTTTTTATAGACTTAAAAAGCGTATTGACTGGCAAGAATATGGTGGAGCGCCATTATTAGGTGTTGATGGTTGTGTTATTATAAGCCATGGAAAAAGTGATTCTAGAGCAATTAAAAATGCAATTTTTCAAGCCATTAACTTTAGTGAATCAAATATTAATCAAGTTATAGAAAATGAACTCTCAAAATATAGTTAATAAAGCATCTTTACGTAGTATAGCAGCTTATATACCTGAAAAGATTTTAAGCAATTTTGATCTTGAAAAAATAGTCGATACCTCAGATGAATGGATAACAAGACGCACAGGAATTAAAGAAAGACGTATTGCTAGTGATAATGAGCAAACAAGTGATCTTGGAACCAAAGCAGCATTAAAAGCTATAAAAAGAGCAAATTTAAATCCTAATGATATTGATGCTATTTTAGTAGCAACTCTAAGTCCTGATTACTTTGCTATGCCCTCAACTGCTTGCAAAATAGCTTCAAATTTAGGGCTTAAAAATATAACAGCTTTTGATATTTCAGCTGCTTGTACAGGCTTTATTTATTTGCTAGAGCTTGCAAAAGCTATGGTTGAAAGTGGTGCCAAAAAAAATGTTTTAATTATAGGCGCAGAAAAAACAAGTTCTATTATTGATTATCAAGATAGAAGTATTTGTATTTTATTCGGAGATGGAGCTGGAGCTGGAATTGTAAGTCTTGATTACAATAACCCTATCATTGATGTTCATACTTCAAGTAATGGTGATTATGGTGATCTTTTAATGACTAAACGTTCACAAAAGTCGAGCATAAGTAGCCCACTTTGTATGAGTATGAAAGGAAATGAAGTTTTTAAAATAGCTGTTAATACTTTAAGTAATGATGTTATAGAAATTTTGAAAAAAAATAAACTCAAAGCAAGTGATATTGATCTTTTTATACCTCATCAAGCAAATTTACGTATTATTAAAGCTGTACAAGAAAAACTAAATTTAGAAAATGATAAATGTGTTATATGTGTGCAAAAATATGGAAATACCTCAGCCGCTTCTATACCTATGGCTATGAATGATGCTTATGAAGAAGGACGTCTTAAAAAAGGAAATTTAATACTACTTGACGCTTTTGGAGGTGGTTTTACTTGGGGTTCTGCCTTACTTAAATTTGGTGGCGAAAATTATTAAAATTTTTCATTTAAAAATAATATTCTTCAATAAAACAACAATAATAAATTCAATTTTTTAAATTGTATTTTTTAAAAATACAATTTAAAAAACTTTACATAAAAAACTAAAAAATTGTATAAAAATTTAACTTTTTAAATCTATTTTTAAATAGCTTTTATATTAAAAAACTTAAATTATCAAATTAATCTATAAAATTAAAGCTATTAGAGCTTTTTTATGGCAATATATTTGAAATAGATATTTCAAATTATCAATATAACTACGCATATTTTTTCAGAAATTCTTTCATAAAATCACACAAAATTTTAACCTGATCTAAAGTTATAGCATTATAAATACTTGCACGAATTCCGCCTAAAAGTTTATGACCTTTAAGTCCTAAAAGATTGTTTTGTTCTGCTTCTTTTAAAAATACAGGAAGTAAATTCTCATCTTTTATATTAAAACTTACATTCATTAAAGATCTATCTTTATTTTGAGCATAAACTTTATAAAAACCTTCGCTTTCATCTATGATCTTATATAAAAGATTTGCTTTTTCTAAATTTTTTTTATAAATTACATCAAGACCCCCTTGTTTTAAAAGCCATTGCATTTCAAGATTAAAAATATAAATGGCAAAATTACAAGGAGTGTTAAATAAAGAATTATATTCTGAATGAATGCTATATTTTAACATACTTGGCAAATTTTTATTTTTACTTCGCTCTAGCATATCTTTACGAATAAAAATACAAGACAAACCTGAAATTCCAGCATTTTTTTGAGTTCCTCCGTAAAAAAGAGCAATATTGGAAAAATCTATTTTTCTAGAAAAAAAATCGCTTGAAGCATCGATAATTAAAGGACATTTTGTTTTTGGATATTCTTTATATTGTGTTCCATAAATAGTATTATTTGAGCAAATATAAGCATAATCAGCATCATCACTAAAACTTACCTTTGGTATATAAGAAAAATTTTCTTCTTTACTTGAAGCAACGACTTTAAGATTAACACCTAAAATTCTAGCCTCATTAATAGCTTTTTGAGTCCAAATTCCAGTATTTACATACTCACAAATTCCACCTAAATATAAATTCATAGGAATCATAGCAAATTGCAAACTTGCTCCTCCGTGTAAAAACAAAACTTCATAATTATCATTTAAACCATAAAGTTCTTTAGCCATTTTCATAGCATTAAAATGAATTTCTTCAAAAACACTACTTCTATGACTAAACTCCATAATAGAAAAACCAAGCCCTTTATAATCAAGTAAATTTTCATTGGCTTCTTTTATAACTTCTAAAGGTAAAGTTGAAGGTCCTGCACTAAAATTAATTTTTCTCATATTTTTCCTTTATAAAATTTGTGCTTCTTTTCTATCATCTTGAGAATTTAAAATTATTTTATCATTTTGTTTTAAATCTTTTAAATTCATTATTTTGCCATCTTTTTCAATGCTAACTAAATTTTTACTTTTTTGAAAAAAAGATTTATGTTGTTTATAAGAATTTTCTATTTTTTCTAAATTCAAATAAGCAATATTTAATTTATTTTTTATAGAAAAAAACAATTGTTGTTTTAAATGATTGCTTTGATTGATTTTTTGAAAGATTAAAGTACTTAAAGAATTAGCCTTTAATATTTTTTCTAAATTTAAAAGCTCTAATTCTAAATTTTTAAATTTTGTTTGTAAAAGAGTTTTTAATTGTTGCATTTTAAAATCTAAATCTTGCTCTAAATCCATTCTCGATGGAATAAGCAAATCTATAGCTGCACTAGGAGTTGGTGCTCTAAGATCTGCAACAAAATCACTAATTACATAATCAATTTCATGTCCAATAGCTGAAATAATAGGTGTTTTTGCTTTAAAAATTTCTCTAGCCAAATTTTCATCATTAAAGCAAAAAAGATCTTCTCTACTTCCTCCACCTCTTGCAATAATTAAAACATCAAGTTTTTTTACATCCGCTTTTTTTAAAGCATTTATTAATGAAGCAGGGGCTAAATTTCCTTGTGTTAAAGCATTAAAAATATAAATTTTTGCTAAAAAATAAGATTTTTGCTCTATTATTTTTAACATATCCTCTAAAGCTGCTGAAGTAAAAGAGCTTATAATACCTATTTTTAAAGGAAATTTAGGTAATTGTTTTTTATACTTTATATCAAATAAACCTTCATTATTTAAACGCTCCTTTAAAGCTAAAAATTTTTCTTCTAAATCACCAAAACCTATTTTTCTAATACTATTAGCTATGAATTGATAACGTCCGCTTTGAGAATATAAACTAAGACTTCCAATTAATTCTAAAGAATCTCCAACTTTAGGTATAAAACTTAATTTTAAATTTTCCCATTTAAAGATTACACAAGAAATACTTGAATTTTCATCTTTAAGTTCAAAATACCAATGCCCTGAAGAATGCATGGTAATTTTTGATAACTCTCCACTTAAAATAATATTTTCAAAATGAGTTTCAAGTAAAGCTTTAGCTTTTATATTAAGTTCGCTTACGGTCATTTTTTTGCCACAAACATAGAGCTAATACCAAAACTAAAATTTTTAATTTTTACTATTTTAAAACCGACTTCTTGTAATTCTTTAGCTAATTCTTGCTCACTTAAAAAATGATCAATTGAATTAGGTAAATATTCATAAGCGCTCTTATTTTTACTTAAAAAACCGCCTAAAATAGGTAAAATATTTTTAAGATAAAAATCCCTAAAAAAAGATAGAAGACCTTTTTTTTCCTGTTTGCTAAATTCTAAAATTAAAAATAAACCATCTTTTTTAAGAACCCTAAAAAACTCTTTTAAAGCTTTTTTCCTTTCAACAACATTTCTAATCCCATAACTTATACTCATAATATCAGCACTCTCATCCTCTAAAGGTAAATCTTGTGCAAAAGCTTTTATAAATAAAATTTCTTTATATTTTTCTCTTGCAATTTTTAACATACCTTCACTAGGATCAACACCTATAATTTTAGAAATTTGTTTATTAAGTTTTAAAGCTTCTTGTTGCCAAATATTAATCATATCAGCAGTTCCACAAGCAACATCAACAATATTTAAATCTATTTTATTATAATTTTTTAAAACATAATTACAAGCCTTTTTGCGCCAAGTTATATCAATACCAAAACTTAAAATTCTATTTGCTTTATCATAACTAGGAGCAATTTCGTTAAACATTTGAACAATTTTCTCTTGCTTTTGCATTTTATTCCTCATTAATTTATATGGAAATCTTTTATTTAATAAATAACTATTATAATTAAAAAATTTTAGCACTTTTTTAATTAGTATTTATTTTTTATAAAAAATCTTAGTTAAGCAAAAATTATCTAAATTTAACAAAAATTAATTGTATTAAAAATTATAGAAAAACAGATAGATTTAACAATTTTAAGAGTGTAAAATTTTAAGAATAATTATTTAATTTTAAATCAAGATTTCTTTATAAGATATTGGAAATTACTTAAGCAATTCCAATAAATTTAAAGACATTTTTTACAACCATCAACATAAGCACAAATTGCTAAATGATTTATAATATTGCCAATCTTTTTTTCTAAATGTTCTTGATACTCTTTAAGATTTGAATCTTTAAAATTTAAATCTTCTATATTACTACATTTAGAACATATAATATGTATATGTTCTTCCTCATAAATATCATAGCAAGTTTTTTGATTGGCTACATTTATTTCAACCACTAAACCTTGTTCTTGTAAAGTATTTAGATTTTTATAAACAGTCGCCAAAGAAATAGATGGATATTCTTTTTTAATCTCTTCATAAAGTTCTTCTATATTTGGATGTTCATGACGTTTTAAAATTTTTAAGACGCAAAGTCTTTGTGGTGTTGCTTTAAGTTCATGTTTTTTCAGCATTTCTAACAATTCCATAATCTCCACCTCGAAAAATTTATAAATGATAATTATATAATAAAATCATTAAAACAAGTTTATATTTATTAAATAATATTTTTTATTAAATAATAAACTAAATATAATTTAAAACATTCTTTGTTAAAGAGTTAATATCAAGTTGTAATTCTTTTTCTATATCAAAAAGTTTTCCATGTTCTATAAATTTATCTTTATATTCAAAACTGATAAGTTTAATATTTAAATCATTTTCTTGTATAAAAGTATTCAATAAACTTCCTACACCACCTATTTTATTATTTTCTGAAAATACAAACCATATTTTAGTTTTTTGTGCAAGTTTTTTAAGCAATTCCTCATCTAAAGGTTTAGCAAAAATTAAGTCAATTAAATTGACATTTTTTTGATTATTTTGAAGATTTTTTAAAACACACCAAGCTTTTCCAACACCTTGACCATAACCTAAAAAAGCAATTTCACTTTCATTTTCAATGAGCCATTGAGCTTTAGCTAATTTTATTTCACATGCTTTAAATTCATTATCTAAAATAAAACTTCCTCTAGGATAGCGAAAAGCTATAGGACCTTTATGATGATAAGCATATTCCATAATTTTTATCATCATAGCCTCATCTCTTGGGGCAATAAGCGTTAAATTAGGTAAAGGTGACAAAAAGCTAATATCAAAAACTCCTTGATGAGTTTCTCCATCTTCACCTACAATTCCAGCTCTATCCATAGCAAAAATAACATTTAAATTCAAAATAGCACAATCATGAATTATTTGATCATATGCACGCTGTAAAAAAGTACTATAGATAACTATAAAAGGTTTAAAACCTTCTTTTGCCATAGCTGCCATAGAAGTAACAGCGTGTTGTTCTGCAATAGCAACATCCCAAAATCTTTGAGGATATTTTTCTATAAGTTTATCAAGTCCGGTTCCACTAGGCATAGCAGCAGTAACTCCGACTATATTTTCATATTTATCTGCTAACTCTAGTAAATTTTGGCTAAAAATTTCGGTAGCACTTTTTTTATCTTGTTTTTTAATACTTTCTCCATTTTCTATATTAAAAGCACTTACTCCATGCCACTTAGCATGTCTTCCTTCGGCTAAAGAATAACCTTTGCCTTTTATAGTTTGTGCATGAATAACACAAGGTTTTTTTATAAGTTTTGCTTGTTTTAAAGCACTAATAAGCTCATTTAAATTATGTCCATTAATCGGACCTATATATTCAAGTCCTAATTCTTCAAATAAAAGTCCTGGAGTAATTAATTTAAAGCTTTCTTCAAAGCGTTTTGCCATATAAGTTGCACTATCTGGCAAAAAATCAAGCATTTTTTCTACTCTTTTTTTAAATTTTTGATAAAACTGCGTTGCCATTGCCTGAGAAAGATATTTAGAAATAGCTCCTATTGGCTTTGAAATACTCATTTCATTATCATTTAATATAATAACACAAGGGTATTTTCTATCACCTAATTCATTTAAAGCCTCATATGCCATCCCAGCACTTAAAGCTCCATCTCCAATCAAAACTACCGGCAAACGATCTTCATTTTTTAATTTTATAGCCTTACAAGCTCCAATAGCCAAAGAAATCGAGGTGCTAGAATGTCCAGCAATAAAATAATCTCCTTCATTTGGTTTAGTATATCCACTAAGTCCTTTAAATTGACGTAAGGTGTGAAAAATACCTTCTTTTCCACTTAAAAGTTTATGAGCATAGGATTGGTGAGAAACATCAAAAATAAAGGGATCTTTATTATGATCAAAAACTACATGCATTGCGATACTAAGTTCTACAACACCTAAATTTGAGCTTAAATGTCCTCCATTTTTTGAAACTACCTCTATAATTTTTTCTCTTAAATTAGAAGCAAGTTCTTCAAGTTCTTTGATATTTAAATTTTGAAGTTCTTTATGAGTATAGTACAATCTCTTACTCATTATTAATCATTCTTTTAATTTTTTCTAATCTTTGATTGAGACTTGATTCTATATTTCCTAAATCACTTAGTATTACAACACTTCCTTTAGAAATTGCATCATCTAAAGTAATTTTAATATTAAGATCATTTTTAAATTCAGATTTTAAATAATCATAATCATTGCAATTTACTCTAATATCTATTTCTCCAGCACCTTTTAATTCTGAAATCAAATCTTTTGCTAAAGAATAAGCAATTTTAGAAGAATTATCCTCTACTTCTTTTAAAATTACTTCTTTGGCAATATCAATTGCAGTATCTGCTAATTCTTTTTTATTTTTTTCTATAAATGAATCTAAATTTTTACTTGCCTCATCAAGTTTTAAAATACTTTTTAAATACCTTTCTTTTAATTCGTTTAATTCCTTTTCAAATTCTATTTTAGCATTATTATAACCTTCTTGTGTAAATTTTTCTTTTGCATTTTCAAGTTCAGAATTTAAGCGATTGTTAAATTCATTTTCTTGATTTTCAATTTGCATTTGGAGTTTAATAATATTACTTGACATTTCATCTGTTTTTTTAAGCAAATCCTCTACAAAACTTGGTTGAAAATCAATTTGTTTTTCTTCGGTAGTTTCATTATCTTTTAAAATAGTCTGAGTTTGCTCTTCTTTAAAGGCTATTTCATTCTCATTTTTAATTTCATTATTTGTATTGATATGAGATTTTTCTTGTTCGTTGTTAAATTCGGATATAACTTTAAATCTGTAACCTTCAACAACATGTTGTTCATTATCTTTTTTAGAAATTACATTACTACGATTTGTCATATTATTCCTATTCTATCATTTCATCTGCATCACCTGTTTGTATTAAACCTTGTTCTGCTAATTTTTGTACCACTTCAACTACTTTTCTTTGTGCTTCTTCAACATCTTTTACTCTTACAGCTCCTAAAAATCCCATTTCTTCCAAGAATGCTTCGCTAGCTCTTGAGGACATATTAGAAAGAAATTTTTGCTTTAATTCTTCACTTGCACCTTTTAAACCTATCATTAAATCTTTTTTATCAGCAACTTTTAAAATTTCACGAATTGCATTAGTGCTAAGTTTGCTAATATCATCAAAAGTAAACATAAGCTCTTTAATAGTTTCAGCTAAACGCTCATCACTTTGCTCAATATAAGTAATGGTAGATTTACTTGCTTTTTGTCCTAAGCGATTGAGTACTTCAGCTACAGCTCTTGGACCACCTACCTCAACTTTATAAGAAGTAAGACTTTCAAGCTTGCTTTCAAGTACTGCAGAAACTCTTTTAATAATACTTGGAGAAATATCACCAAGATTTGCCATTCTAATTACAACTTCAGCTCTTAACTCATCACTAAAATACTCTAAAGTTTCAGCTGCATGGATCGAGTCCATATGAGCCAAAATAAGAGCAATAGTCTGTGGATGTTCTTTTGTGATAAAATCAGCAAGTTGTTGTGGTTTAATTTGCGCCAAATAAGCAAAATTCTGGTTATTCTCCATACTTTTAGTAAGTTTTTCGAGAATTTTATTGGCAATATCTGGACCAAAGGTGCGGAAAAGTATTTCTTTTGCATATTCTAAACCACCGCTTTTTATATATTGATTTGATTGAAGTAAGGTATAAAATTCTTCTAAAACTGCTGTAGCTACAGATCTATCAACATTTTTTGCCATAGCTATATATCTTGAAATTTCAGTAATAACATCAATTTCCATATGCGAAAAGACAGCCGTTGTAGCATCTTCTCCGAGCTGAATTAAGAAAATAGCTACTTTTTCAGGCATAGATAAATCATCATAAATCATTTTTTGTTCTTCACTAAGCTTTATCATCACATATCCTTTTCGCTAAATTCAGAATCATTTTGAACTAAATTTTGAAGCAAAGCGGCAATTTCTTCACTTTTATCATTTACAATTCCTCTTAATTTTTCAAGTAAAACTTCGTATTGGATAGAATCTTCATTAAAATTATCACCAAAACCAAGTTGTTCTTCAACTTTTTTCCTTGCCGCATTGAATTTCTCAATAGCATCTTCTGCTTCATCTAATACCAAACCAGGAGCTTGTTGTTGCTCTTCTGGGGTTGCATCTTCGAGCATTTTTTGCATAAATGGCCCAATAACTTTTTTGTAAAAGATAAAAAGTAAAATAGCTGCAATAAAATATTTAACAGGTGGGATAAATGGCTCGATAAAACGTGAATAAAAAGTTCTAACTTTACTTTCCACTTTAACAGATTCACGATGAAAAGGTAAATTTCTAACTACAACAATATCGCCTCTTGCAGCATTATAATTAATAGCACTTTGTACCAAACTTTCTATATTTCTAAGTTCTACATCGCTTAAAGGCACATACTCATTTTGAACATTACCATTTTGATCAACAACCTCTTTATATTTTCCATCAATTGCAACAGCTGCTGAAGTTCTAATAATAGTGGCAAATTGTTTTTTAGTATTAGTTATTGTTTTAGATAATTCATTATTAGTTGTTACTTGATTCTTTTTATAAAGCTCTGTTTGACCTTTATTATCAAGCCCTTGAACTGGACCTATATTAGATACAGCACCTGGAACTCCTTGAATTTCTGGTTCTTTTCTACCTTCTCTTTGTTCTTCCAAGGTTTGCTCACTTCTAACTATAGGGTTTGGATCATAAATTTCACTTTGAGATTCTTTTTTAGAAAAATCAAAATCTATATTTACATTAACTTCTATTTTATCAGTTCCGCCAGCAAAAGGAGCCAAAGTTGATATAATTTTTTCTTCTAATTCTCTTTCTTGATCTCTTTTATATCTAACTTGTGCAGCAATTACATCACTCTCATAAGCTTCTAGTTCATCCAAAGGAGCTCCACTTTGATCACTAATTCTTACATTTTCTTTGGTAAGCTTTGGAACTGCAGCTGAAATAATATTTTTTATCCCATCAATTTGTTTTCTTGTAAGTTTTAAACCTTCTTTAATATTAAGTACAACAGAAGCAGTGGGTGGAGTTTGTCTTTCAGTAAAAACACTCTCTTTCGGAAAAGCTATATGCACAACCGCTGATCTTATAGGTTCTAAAGTTTCAATAGTTCTAGCAAGTTCTCCTTCAATTGCTCTTTGATATTTAACTTTTTGTTCTTCATTGGTGGCACCAAATTGTTGTTGGTCAAAAGCTTCAAAACCTACACGACTATCCTTAATAAGGCCTTCAGATGCAATAATCATCCTTTGTCTATAAACCTGATCTTGGGGAACTAAAATTGTATTTTCATTTTGCAAACGATAAGGAACACCATTTTGCTCCAATTTTGAAACAATAGCAGCAGATGAACTTGGTTTTACATTTTCAACCAAAATAGCATAGCCATCTGAAGTAGCACTTCCTGAGTTACGATATAAACTTAAAAAAACTAAAAATCCAACCACTACAACAATAGAAGCTGCTATAACTATACGTTGTTTACGGCTTAAATTTTGATAAAGTTGTCCAATTTGATGGAACATATTTTTAAAATCCATATGCAACCTCAATAAATTTACAAATAACTATTCATTTATCTAAACTGAAAATTATATTACAAAAATTTAAAAAATAATTTTATTGTATCAAAAATCAATTAAGAGTTTAATAAAATCTTAATCTAAATTTTGTATTTGTTTTGATATTATAAAAATTTCTTTATAAATACTTTTAATCATTTTTGCATCTAAAAATTTATATTTAGTATTTTTAAGACGCTCTAAAATATCTTCCTCTCTTTTAAAATCACAAATCTCCTTAGCCTTACTCTGTTTTATCTTGCCTATTTTTTTAACATAAGACATTCTTTTATCAAGTAAATATAAAATTTTATCATCTAAAGTATCAATTTTTGCTCTTAAGTCATTTAAATCTTGCATTTTAAATCCTCTAAAAATTCTAAAACGCTAGGATAAATTTTATCAAGTAAGTTTATATTAATTCCTTTAGTATCACTAATTTTACCGCTTAAAACCAAAATACATTTCATATTTAAACTCTTAGCTTTTACTAAATCTCCTATAAAATCATCACTTATAATACAAACATCCTTAAAACTAATTTTTTGATTTTGTTTTTGAATAAGCCTTAAAGCTTCTTTATAAAAAGATAAACTAGGCTTTCCAACTACTTCATACTTAAAATTTATAGCATTTTTAAGCATAGCCATAATACTACCTATACCTGGATAAAGCCTATTATCTTTTTTATAAATACTTGTTTCATGCATGGCAATTACTTTAATATCTTTTTTAATAAGTTCTATCATGCTAGCAAAGTCTTTAAATTTAAAATCATCATAACTAGAAATCAATAAAGCTTCAGGATGATTAAAATCAATTTTATAACCTAAAATTTCAAGATTTTGTAAAAATTCAATAGCCCCAAAAGCTGCAATCTTACAAGGTTTTAAAAGATCTTTTAAAACACAGAAAGGATCAATATAAGCATTATCTTTAATAGCTAAACCTTTTTGCCTTAAAATTTGCAAAAAATCAAGCTTTTTTGTGTTATTAGTAATGATAATATAAGGTATATTTTGTAAATTTAAAAAACTAATTAACTCTTTAGCACCAGAAATTAAAGTTTTGTCTTTATCTGATAGTAAAGTGCCCTGAACATCTAAAAAAAACATTTTTTTAATCTTTTAAAAATTTTTCCTCTAAAGCTATTTGATCTTCAAAAGTCTCTCTTTGGCGTATCATTCTTACTTTGCCCTCTTCTAAAGCTAGCTCACAAACACGATTTCTAGTATTATAATTACTACTCATACTAAATCCATAAGCGCCCGTATCTTTAATCACTAAAATATCACCACTTTGTGTTTGCTCTAACAATCTATCTTTTGCAAAAAAATCTCCACTTTCGCAAATTCCACCTACAATATCACAAAGACTTTTTTCTCCTTGATTGTAGGGCATAATAATTTCGTGATATGCTTCATATAAACTAGGGCGTATTAAATCATTCATTGCCCCATCTACTATCACAAAACGTTTTGTTTTATTATATTTTTCATAAAGAATAGAGCAAACAAACTCTCCACTTTTTGCCACTAAAAAACGACCTGGTTCCATTCCTATAGTTACATCAAGTCCATTAAGTTTTGCCAAAATTCCTTGTGCATATGAATAAAGATCTGGTTTTAAATCATCTTTTTCATAAGCAACACCAAGTCCTCCGCCTATATCAAAAAATTTAATATCAATTTTTAAAGCTTTTAATTCTCTTACAAGTTTTGCAACAATTTCTGCAGCTTCATAAACAGGAGAAAGATCTAAAAGTTGAGATCCTATATGAAAATGTATTCCTATAGGATCTAAGTAAGAAGATTTCTTAGCATAAAGATACATTTTTTTAGCCTGCTCTAACTCTACTCCAAACTTATTTTCATTCAATCCAGTAGAAATATAAGGATGGGTTTTTGCATCTACATCAGGATTAACACGAATACTAATTCTTGCTTTTATATCAAGTTTTTTGGCTACTTTTTCTAAAAGTAGCATTTCAGCTTCACTTTCTAAATTAATATATAATATATCATAATTTAAAGCTTCTTTAAGTTCTTCTTCAGTTTTTGCTACACCGCTAAAAATAATCTTATAAGGTTTAGCGCCTGCTCTTAAAGCTCTTTTTACTTCTCCTATACTCACACAATCAAAACCACTATCAAGTTTGATTAGCATTTGCAAAAGACTTAAATTAGAATTAGCTTTTAGGGCATAAAAAATTTGAGATTTTCTTGCCTTAAAAACTTCTTTAAGTTCTAAAAAATTCTTCTTTATTTCATCAAAATTATAAATATAAAAAGGAGTATGAAACTCATCTCTTAACTTTTTATAATCCATTTCAACCCTTTAACGATTTTTATAATACATAAACATTGCAAACAATGCTAAAAGTATAATAGGCAAGATAATGCCAAATTCAGTTAAAATAACCCCATTTTCGCTCAATCTTGTAAGTAAAAATAATATACCCCAAACACCAAAACTAATGATAAAAAATATAAAACTTACAAAAGCTAAATTAAAAAACCTAGCTGTTATAGGAAAAAAATAATACATAATAAGCATTAAAAAAGGTGCAAAAAGAGGAGTAAAAACTAATTTATAAAGAGAGATTTTTATAGAATGCAAACTAATACCTTGCTCTTTAAATAAAAACAATCCCTCTAATGCATCTTTAATAGAATAATCACTATTATTTGCCACACTTTCAATAATTTTTGGCTTAAAACCTTCTAAAGTTCTTAGATCTTTAAATTCTTCATTTTGTAATCCTTTACTACTTACATTG
>NZ_JAENKR010000089.1:0-5069 GCF_016598965.1 Campylobacter sp. TTU-622 | reverse complement strand
CATACATATATATATGTATGTATTTAAAAAATATCAATAAGATATTTTAAATATTTAAAATATTAATTTAGAGTATTTTTAATATAAAGTTTAATTTAAATTTATAAATTTTTTAATTTATTAATCTCATCTCTAATACTAGCAGCTTTTTCAAATTCTAAAGCTTTAGCAGCTTCTAGCATCTCTTTTCTAAGTTCTTTTATGACTTTTGCTCTTTCATTTACTGGCATTTTTTCAAATTTTTTATTTTTGCGATAAATTTCCCCTAAATCTTCTTCATTTTTTAAACTTTTTTCCAAATGTCTTTTAACCGAGGTTGGAGTGATATGGTGTTTTTTATTATATGCTTCTTGAAGTTTTCTTCTCTCATTTGTAGTATCTATTGCTTCTTGCATAGACTTTGTAATCTTTTTAGCAAATAATAAAACTTTTCCATTTACATTTCTAGCTGCTCTACCCATAGTTTGAATTAAACTTGTAGTACTTCTTAAAAAACCCTCTTTATCAGCATCCATAATCGCTATAAGCGAAACTTCAGGTAAATCAAGTCCTTCTCTAAGCAAATTGATACCTATTAACATATCAAAATTTCCACTTCTTAAATTTCTAATTATTTCATTGCGTTCAATTGCGTCTATATCAGAGTGCATATATTTAACTTTTATTCCAAGTTCTAAATAGTATTTTGTAAGCTCTTCGGCAAGTTTTTTGGTTAAAACAGTAACTAAGACTCTTTCATTTCTTTCTATAGCTTTTTTGGCTTCATCAAATAAAATTTCAACTTGATTGTCACTATCTTTAATTTCAATTTTTGGATCTAAAAGTCCGGTTGGACGCATAATCTGATAAAAGACATTTTTTTTGCTAAGTTCAAGCTCAAGCAAAGCAGGAGTAGCTGAAACGAAAAGAAATTGACAATCTTTATGAATAAATTCATCAAACATCAAAGGACGATTATCAAGTGCTGAAGGCAAGCGAAACCCATAATCAACTAAGGTTTGTTTTCTACTTCTATCACCAGCAAACATTCCACGAAATTGTGGCAAGGAAACATGACTTTCATCAACAATAACTAAAAATTTTCTATTTTTAATAGCAAAATAATCAAAAAGTGTATAAGGAGTATCACCTTCTTTAATCCCTGTTAAATGTCTTGCATAATTTTCCACACCCTTACACATACCTGTGCTTTCAAGCATTTCAAGATCAAATTCAACACGCTGTTTTAAGCGTTGATATTCTACAAGCTTGTTTTCATGTTCAAACCAAGCTAAACGCTCATTTAATTCTAATTTTATATCTTTTATGGCTTTTTTTAAGCGTACTTCTCCTACGCTAAATTGACTAGTTGGATAAAGAATAAAACGTTTTAAATCTTTGATTTTTTTATTTTCAAAGATATTGTAATGATACATACATTCAAGTTCATCTCCAAAAAATTCAAGCCTAACAACTTCATCTTCATAATAAGCAGGATAAATATCAATAATATCTCCATTTACTCGAAAATCTGCTCGATCAAAAAAATTATCATTTCTTTTATAGCCCATATCTACAAGTTTTTTTAAAAGCTCTTTTTGAGAAATTTGCATTCCTTGTTCAAAAATTAAAACCATACCTATGTATTCATTTGGATTTCCAAGTCCATAATTTGCTGAAACACTTGCAATACAAATTACATCTTCATAGCTTAAAAGCGAAGCAGTTGCGCTAAGTCTTAGTCTTTCTAAATCTTCATTAGTAGAACTATCTTTTTCTATAAAAACATCAGTGCGTGGAATATAAGCTTCAGGTTGATAATAATCATAATAACTTATAAAATATTCCACGTGATTTTTAGAAAAAAATCCCTTAAATTCGCTATAAAGTTGAGCACATAAACTTTTATTGTGACTCATAATAAGAGTTGGCATATTTAGTTTTTTTATAATATTTGCCATGCTAAAAGTTTTTCCGCTTCCTGTTACTCCTAATAAAGTTTGATATTTATTACCCTCTTTGATACTTTTTACTATCCCTTCAATAGCTTGTTTTTGATCAGGACTTGGTTTTAAATTACTTGTAAGTTCAAACATTTTTTTACTTTATTTTATTTTTTTTAAAAAAAACATTTTAAAAAAAAATGCCTTAAATTTAAGTTCAAATGAAAACTTAAATTTAAGTTTTTTTGCTACAATTACAGTTATTAAACTCATAAACTCTAAAGTAAGAAGGCAAATAATTATGTATGATGAAAAAATTATAAATACTATGACAGATAAAGTAAATGAGCTTTTAGCTAAATATAATGAAGTATGCGAAGCAAATGAAAATTTAAGAAATGAGCTTGTAAGTGTTAAAGCTCAAAATGAAGCAAAAAGCAATCAGATTATGCGCTTAGAAGAAGAACTTAAAACTAAAAATATAGCCAGTGAAGATATAGTGAAAAAAATAGAGGCTGTTCTTGCAAAGTGACAATTTAAGACGCGTTATTATTAATGTTTCTGCAAAAGATTTTGGTATAAGATGCAGTGAGGAATTTGCTAATTTTTTAGAAGATGAAATTGCTCTTATTTCTGGTGGAACCAAAAAAATAGAATTGACACGTTTTGTAGATGCTTTTGTTAAAAAAAGCTATGAAAATTACATCACACAAAGAGAGTTAAAAAAACTTATAAAAACTATCGATGAAGAACTTCCTTTAAAAAATGAAATTTAAAAGAGCTTTTACTCTGCTTGAGCTTGTATTTGTTATTCTTATTATAGGAATTTTAGCAAGTTTAGCTCTTCCTTTTTTATCTCAAAATAAAAATGAGGCAAAATTATTAAAAGCTAAGATTGAATATCAAATGATCTCTTCAAGTTTAGCTTTAATGAGAAATGAAGCTTCTTTAAAACAAATAGCCTATACTGCGATACTTGATAATGCTAATTTTTTTAAAGAACAAGAAAAATTATTTTTTTGTGAGCAAATTGTGCCATGTGAAGATAAAAATTGTTGTTCTTTTTCGCTTTTAAAATTTCCTTTGTATTCAAGTAAAGATTCTTGGATGAAAATATCTTTTAATTCTTATCGTTTTTTTTTAAATTCAAAACAAAGTATAGATTTTACTTATGATCCAAAAGAGGGTATTTTAAAATGTATCGATAATCAATTATGTAAAGAATTTATATGAGATATTATGAATTAGCTATTATTGGATTGTATTTAGAAAATCTAATTTTTCATAGCGCCTTAGAAATCAAACCTTTAACTCAAGTTATTATTGATTTAAAAAGAAAAAAAAAATTAAAAGCTATAGTGATGCAAGAATGCGAAAAACCACAATTTCAAACTCAAGATATTAAAGAAGTTTTGCCTTATTCTTTGAGTTCTTTTCAATTTGAATTAGCTAGTTTTATTTCTTATTATTATGCTACTAAATTGGGTTTTGTTTTAGGATTTTTTGAATGTTCCAAAAATTATGAAAATCATAGTGTTGAAATTTTAAATAAACCTAGTTTAAATGACAAACAAGAAAATGCATTAAATTTTATAAAAAATCATCAAAGCTCTTTATTGTTTGCAGATACAGGGAGTGGAAAAACTGAGATTTATATTTCTTTAATAAAGGAATATTTAGAAAAAGGCAAACAAGTTTTGCTTTTAATGCCTGAGATTTCACTTACTCCGCAGATGCAAAAAAGACTTGAAAAATATTTTAAGGGTTATTTTTTTCTTTGGCATTCTAAAATTTCAAAGAAAAAAAAACAAGAGTATTTATCTACACTCGAAGAAAATCAAAGCCTTTTAGTTGCTGGTGCAAGATCAGCTCTTTTTTTACCTTTTAGAAATTTAGGACTTATTATAGTAGACGAAGAACATGATAATTCCTATAAAGCCTCCAATAAACCCTATATCAATGCAAGGGATTTAGCCCTTTTTATAGGAGTAAAACAAAATATTAAAGTTGTTTTAGGATCAGCTACGCCCTCTTTGGTGAGTTTTTATAAACAAAAAAGTTTTAGACTTAAAGGGACTTTTTTTGAGAGTAAAAAGCATTTTATATTTGATGAGAATGAGCTTAGCATTACGCCTATTTTATTAGAAGAATTAAAAAAGACCTTAAATCACCAAAAACAAGCTATTATTTTTTTACCTACTCGTGCAAATTTTCGTCAAATTATTTGTAGAAATTGTGGTAATACTATAAAATGCCCTTTTTGTTCAATCGCTATGAGTTTGCATAAAAATAAGAATTTGCTTAAATGTCATTATTGTAATTTTGCAAAACCCATTGATCAAACATGCCCTAGTTGTGATGCTTTAATGCTTGAAGCTAAAAAAATGGGTACAGCTGAGTTATGTGAGCTTCTTTTGGGATATTTTCCTTATGCAAATATTAAAAGATTTGATAGCGATGAGGTTAACACATTAAAAAAACTTAATACTATTTTGAAAGAATTTAATGAAAAGCAAATTGATATTTTAGTCGGTACTTCTATGCTTGCTAAGGGTCATGATTATCACAGTGTTGATTTAAGTGTGATTTTAGGGCTTGATGAGTATTTATATCGTCCCAATTATAAAGCAGCAGAAGAAACTTTATCTTTAGCAATGCAAGTAGCTGGTAGAGCGGGGCGTAAAGGCGAAGCAAGAGTGCTTTTACAAACTAAAAATAGGGATTTTTTTGAAAAATATATTCAAGATTATGATGCTTTTTTAAAAGATGAGCTTAGCTTTAGAAAAGATCTCTATCCTCCTTTTAAAAGGCTTTTAAGGATTGTGATAGAAGATAATGATTTATTAAGTGCAAGTAAATTATGTGAAAATTTAGCCCTTAAGATTAAAGAAATATCAAAAATTGAGCTTATAGGCTATGGATCTTGTGGTATAGAAATGATTAATTCTAAATATCGTTTTTATATTTTATTAAGAAGCAATTCTTATAAAACTCTTATTGCTATTCAAAATTACATGCTTGATTTTAAAAATGTAAGTTCTGATATAGATCCTATCGATTTTTCTTAAAAAATATCTTGTTTTATTATCCAATAAACAATATATTTTTAAAAATAACTTTGAAATTCTTTATAATATTTCCAAGAAT
>NZ_JAENKR010000088.1:0-5102 GCF_016598965.1 Campylobacter sp. TTU-622 | reverse complement strand
ATATTTATCATCGTGAGTGATAGCAAAAATAGTATAATTTTGTTTTTGAAGTAAAGGAAGAAGTTTAGTATAGAAAAAATTTCTATATAAAGGATCTTGATCTGCACCAAATTCATCTAAAATTAAAAATTTTTTATCCTCCATCAATGTTAGAAATAAAGCAAGACGCTTTTTCTGCCCTTGAGATAATGAAGTGGTTGAAAGCGTAAAATTTTGCACTTTAACTTTGTGATTTAAATCTAAAATTTCCAACCAATAAGATAGATTGTTTTTTTCTTTTTCCTCGCAAATAACTTTATCAAAAAGAAAAAATTCAGAGAAAACAACACCAATTTCTTTTCTATAAATATGAATATTTTTTTCGTTTAATAAAATATTATCTAATTTCATTTCCCCTTGATAAGCTCTTAAAATTCCCGATAATATTAAAGATAGAGTTGATTTACCACTGCCATTTTTTCCAATACAAAAAACAAGTTCTCCACGATTTATTTTAAAATTTATATTTTTTAATGCAAAAGAAGAATTTGGATAATTAAAACTAATATTTTTTAATTCTATGCTTTTCCAAGAAGAAAAATCTTCTTTTATTTCTTTAAAATCTTTCTCATAGGAAGCAAGATTTAATTTATTGATTTTATCAAAAGAAAGTTTTGCACTTAAGATCATAGGAAGAGCACCTATGGCAGAAATTAAAGGTGTTCTTATAAATAAAATAATAAAAACTACCATAGTAGCTTCATTAAGTTTTATCCAAGAAAACGATAAAGATAAATAAATAATTAAACCAGCCAAAGCTAAAATCATAGCATTTAAAAGATTATTAGCCAAATTGTGTAAAGTATCAGCCTTAATAGCATTAATACATTTTAATTTTGCATGAGTTTTAAATTCTTTTTCATAAAACAATTGACTTCTTTTTATGCTTAAATTTAACTCTTTATGACCTTCTATGACCATTTGATAATCTTTTTGTAAGATATCTTCATTGTCTCTAACTAAATTAAGATAATGATAAACATATTTAACTATAAAATGACTGATTAAAAAAGCAAAAAATAACCATAAAAAAACAATAAGAAAAATCAAAGAATGCAAAGAGAAAATATAAATACTTGCACAAAAAGCAAATAAAAATCCTTGTAACATTTCTGGCAAACGCATAATTCCAAAAGAAATATTTTTAATATCATTATTTAGACTGGCTAAAATTTTAGCCTTTCCAAGTTCTAAAATTTTTAAATTTTCAGTATCTAAAATTCTTTTAAGGAAATATTCTTGCAATCTTAAAACAAAATGATGGCCAAAACGAGTTAAAAGAAATTGTGCAATTATAGAGCTTAATAAAAAAATTATCACCAAAAGAAAAAAAGTTAAAAGTACTAAATAATCATTATAGAAATTAAGAACTTTAGAATTAATATAAGCTAAAACAAAAATTCCCATAATAGAACTAAAAATATTTAGCACAAAAAGTAGAAAAAAGTAAAATTTATGTTTTTGAAATAAAAATAAAAAAGTATTCATTAATTTTTTCTCACCATAAAAATAAAATATACACTTCCTAATAAAGTTGCAATAATACCCAAAGGAATTTCATAAGGAAAGATTAAAAGTTTTGATAAAAATTCAGCCAAAAGCATAAACAATGCTCCAATTAATGTTGTTAAAAATAGTTTCATTTTCATATTTTGAATAAAAAATAAGTTAGCAAGATGAGGAGCTAATAAACTTATAAAACTAAATGGACCGGTATTTAAAACAACCAAAACACTTATTAAAGCACAAAAAATAAGTAAAATAATCCTTACTTTAAAAAGATCAAGGCCAATGTTTATTGCACAAACTTCTCCTAAACGCAAAGCATTGAGCCAACGTGTAAAAAATGGCATAATCAAAAAAGAAATAATCGTAAAAATCAATATAATTAAAGCATTATTAAAACTAGCATTTAAGATTCCAGCTTGAGTAAAAGCTAAAAAACTATAAACTCTTATATCTGCACTTAATAAAACTATTTTAAAAAAAGCGTCAGTTAAAAACATAATGCAAACGCCAAGTAAAATAATCTTTTGCATGCTTATTTTTTGTACAAAATAGAAAAAAACTAATAAAAATAAAATAGCCAAAGCTCCAATTAATGCTAAAGGCCATACAAGAAATGGCATGAACCATAAAGCAAAAAGTACCCCTAAGCTAGCTCCTGAATTAATACCTAAAAATTCACTTGAGGCCATAGCATTAAAACTTAAACGTTGCAAAATAAAACCTGCGATTGCCATTAAAATCCCACTACATGCCAAAATGATAAGTTTATAAATTCTTAAATCAAAAATTTCTTTTGGAGTGGAAAAATCTATTTTTAAATTTAAAAAATCAAAATATAAATTCATTATAAAAAATAAAATTAGTAAAATAAAAACTATGCTAAATAAAATATATTTAGAAATAAAAAAATGATTTTCATCTAAAAAATAACAATCATTAGAATAATCTTTTATTTTTTTAAAAATAACATAAATTAATAAAGGTATTCCTAAAAAAGGGACCATGCTTCCTGTTGGTAGATTGATATTTCCTAAAAGTTGTAAAAGCTGCAAAATTAAATCAATATTTGAAAGTAAAAAACCTCCCACCAAAGAACAAAATAAAAACTCTTTTTTTATATCATCAAATTTAAATTGATGGATTAAAATACTTGCAAATAAACCTAAAAAAGCTACTGAGCCTACAAAAGAAACAACTAAAGCTACTAAATAAGCGCTTAATATCAAAGTGATTGCTTTACTTAATATTATATTTGCCCCAAGAGATTTTGCAATAATATCTCCTAGTGTTAAAATTTTAAAAGAAGAAGAAAAAAAATAAAGAAAAATAAAACCTATACTAGAATAAAAAATAATTTGAAAAAAATCTTTTAAACCATTTTGCGTAAAATATCCACTATTGTAAAATAAAAAAGCCTTGCTTTCTTCTGGATATAAAAGTATAAATAATGAAGTTAAAGCACTAAAAAATAAAGAGCTTATTAAACCTAGCAAAATAATACTTACATTATTAAATCTTTTTTTATATCCTAAAACAAAAATGGGTATTAAAATGATAATAGCCCCGAAAAAAGCTATCAAAATTTTAAAATTTTCATAAATAAAAGGAAAAAATAAACTACTTAATAATAAAAAAAATCCAGAAGCTGAAGAAACCCCTAAAGTTGTATCACTAACTAAAATATTATGTAAAATTTTTCGTAAAAGCAAAGAAGCTAAAGAAAGCAATACTCCACAAATAAAACAGACTCCTATTCTACTTAAAACATAATTTTTCAAAATAAAAATAAATAAATCGCTATGATTATTTTTTAAATTCAAAAATTCAAAGTAAAATACCAAGAATAATAAAATTAAAAATAATAATATCAATGAAAAAATTAACTTTTTCATTTTAAATTATCCTTTAAATATTTTGCAAAACGTTCTATACTTAGCAAGCTTCCTGCACTCCAAATAGGATCTAATTCTATATAATCTTTAAATAAAAGTGTTTTTTGATAAAAAGGATTATTTTTAATTTCTTTTTTTATATTAAAAGGATGTGGTTTTATAATAATTATTCTAGTATTTTCGGGGAGATCTAAAAGATCTAAAAATGAAATATTATCAACGCCCCAAACATTTTTTACTTCTTTTTTATAAGCATTTTCTAAACCAAGTTCTTTTAAAACAACTCCAAATATACTATGATTTGTATAGATTCTTAAATGCTTTGGATCAATAAATTGCACAATAGCTAAAGGTCTATTTTTAGATTTTATTTCAAGACTAATCTCTTTTAATGTATTTTTTGTATTTTCTATAAGTGTTTTTGCTTCTTTTTCCTTTGAAAGTATTACCCCAAGTTCTAAAACAGCATTATTAATGCTTTCATAAAGATCTCCTTCTTTATAAAAATCTATATTATAAACTTTGGTATATTTTTGTAAAGAATGATTATTTAATGAAAATAAAGAAGAAGAAATTAAAATATCAGGTTTTAATCTTATAACCTGTTCCAAATTTGGCTTAACTCTTAATCCTAAATCTAAAGTATCATTTTGCAAAGAAGGTTCTTTAACCCAAGTATTATAACTTTTTTTATCTCCTACTGCTTGAATATGATATCCTAACAACATCATAGTTTCAGCTGCAGTCCAATCAAGAGCAATTACCTTTAACTCTTTGGAAAAAAGATTAAGGCTTAATAAAAATATTAAAAAAATTTTTAACATTAGAAAATAGCTACTAAAGAATTTTTTTTAGGATGTTTTAAGATTGTATTGTCTATTCTAAAAATCTTTTTAATATTTTCTTCTTTCATAAATTCTAAATTGCTATTATGAAAAATAATTTTACCCTCCTCTAAAGCAATAATTTCATCACAATAAGAAGCTGCTAGATTAATATCGTGCAAAATAATAATTACTCCTATATTAAGTTCTTTGCTTATTTTAGAAATAAGTTTCATAATATCAAATTTATAAGCAATATCTAAAGCAGCTAAAGGCTCATCAAGAAGTAAAAATTTGCTTTTTTGTGCCAAAAGCATTGCTAAAAAAGCTCTTGTTTTCTCTCCACCTGATAAAAATTGTAAATCTTTATTTTCCATATAATCAACATCAGTTAATTTCATAGCTTCATAAATAATATTTTCGTCATTTTGTTTTCTAATAAAATTCTCATAAGAAAAACGTCCCATTTTCACAAGCTCTTTTACGCTGATATGATATAAATGTGGTAAATGTTGGGGTAAATAAGCTATTTTTTTAGCGAATTCTTTAGATGAAAAATACTTTATATCTTTTTCATCAAGCAAAATCTGCCCTTTTTGAAATTTAAGTTGTTTTGCTAAAATTTTTAATAAAGTTGATTTTCCCGATCCATTATGCCCCATTAGAGCATAAATTTTCCCGCTTTCAAAAGAAAGAGAACAAGGATGAATAATATATTTTTTTACTTTACTAAATTCTAAATTAATTACTTTAAGTAATGCCATAAATACTTTCTTGAAAAAATAAAATTTTAATTGTAACAAAAACTTAGATAAGTTTTGTTTAAAAAATAAAATTA
>NZ_JAENKR010000087.1:0-5206 GCF_016598965.1 Campylobacter sp. TTU-622 | reverse complement strand
GTATTGAAAGAAATAATCTTTTAGAAAAAATGGATTTTTACGAAAAGCTTTATAGACTTTTGTGTAATGCTAAGGATCTTTTTGAATTAGAACTTTTATTTCCTAGAAAAAAATTAAATGAAAATAAGAAAATACAAAAAGACTCTAATATTATTGATTTTTACTTTAATGAATTTAAAATCAGCGTAGGAAAAAATGAAAAAGGCAATGAATTTTTACTTAAAAATTCAAAAAAAGAAGATTTATGGTTTCATATTAAAGATTTTTCCAGTGCTCATGTTTTTATTACTTCAAATAAACAAAAAATAAACGAAGAAGTGATAGAATTTGCAGCAAAACTTTGTATTAATTTTTCGAATTTAAAGCCCGGCAGTTATTTAGTCGATTATACAAAAAGAAATTTTGTTAAAATTAAAGAAAAAGCTCTTGTAAATTATACTAATTTTAAGAGTATGAAATTAATAAAGGAGTAAAATGCCAGTCTCTCCTATAGGAAATATGAATTTTATTAATCAAAATATGGCTTATCCAGCAACTCAAACAAGCAATGAGTTAGCTAAAGAAGGTTTTGCATCTATTGCAAATATGAATGAATTTATAGATAAAGAAAAAACGATTGATAAACTCGAAAAAGTAAATGAAACAAAAGAAATTAATCAAGAAGTTAAAGAACGCTCTCAAGAAGAAAAAGAAAAAAAGAAAAAAAAATTTAAAGATAATCAAGATGAAGAAGATGATGATAGCGAAGAATATGAAGAAAATCAAAGTAAAGAAGAGCAACAAAAAAATATCCATCATTTAGATATGAGTATTTAAGGAAAAAAATGTTTGATAAAACAAGAATTATTTCAGCTTTTATAATGATTATAGCAATAGCGATTATTGTTTTAATTAATCAATTTATTATAAATTTTATTGTTTTTGGGGCTTTGTTATATTTTGCATTTGATGAGGCAAAAAATCTTTTTAAACTTGAAAATGCTTCAATAATTCCAGTTTTTATTACTTTTATTGTAGGAAGTTTGACAAAAGAAGCTTTATTATTTGGGATTTTAGCTTTTTTGTTAATTGTTGGATATTTAGTATATAAAAAGGCTGATAATTTAAAATTGTCTTTTATTTACCTTTATCCTACTTTGCCTATTTTGGCACTTTGGCAAGTGTATTTAAGTTTTGGAATGTTTGCTTTGTGTTGGCTTATTTTAATCGTTGCAAGTTGTGATAGTATGGCGTATTTTGTTGGAAAACTTATAGGAAAAACGCCTTTTTCACCAACAAGTCCAAAAAAAACTTTAGAAGGTGTTATAGGAGGGATTATTTTTGGTACTCTTATAGGGTTTTTAATGGGAGTTTTTGTTTATGATTTTTGGTTAAGCTTAATTTGTTCTTTTTTTGCTTCAATTTTTGCCGTAATTGGGGACTTAATTGAAAGTTATTTTAAAAGAGAAGCAGGTGTAAAAGATAGTGGAGATTTAATTCCAGGTCATGGGGGAATTTTAGATAGAATCGATGCTATAATCATTGCTTCTTTTGTAATGGTTGTTCTTTTATGATACTTTTTGGTAGTACAGGAAGCATAGGGGTAAATACTTTAAAACTAGCCAAACGCTATAAAATTCCTATTTCAGCTTTAGCTTGTGGGGATAATATTAAGTTGTTAAATGAGCAAATTGCTGAATTTAAGCCTAAATTTGTTTGCATTAAAGATTCAAAAAATAAATCTTATGTCAATCATAAAAATGTTTTTAGCGCTCAAGAGGGTTTGGAAAAAATTCTTTCTGAATGCGAAGATAAATTATTTGTTAATGCTATTGTAGGTTTTGATGGTTTAAGAAGCTCTTTAAAAGCAAAAGAGCTTGGAAAAGAGATTGCTTTAGCTAATAAAGAAAGTTTAGTTATAGCTGGAGAATTTTTAAAAGGAGCTAAGATTAGACCTATTGATAGCGAACATTGCGCTTTAAATTTTTTAATAAAAAATCAAAAAAATATCAATAAACTTTTTATTACGGCTAGTGGAGGAGCATTTTGGAGAATTAAAATTAAAGATTTAGCTAAAATGCAAGCTAAAGATGCTCTAAAGCATCCAAATTGGAGCATGGGAAAAAAAATTACTATTGATAGTGCTACGATGATAAATAAACTTTTTGAGATTATAGAAGCTTATTATTTATTTAATACTAAAAATATTGATGCACTTATAGAGCCAAAGTCTTTAATCCATGCTATGTGTGAATTTAAAGATGGTACTAGCACAGCATATTTTTCTTATGCTGATATGAAATTAGCCATTTCTCAAGCTATTTTTAAAAACAATCAATATAAAATATTAAAAGCTTTAGATTTTACTAAATTACCAAGTTTAAAATTTTATAAAATAAATATTAAAAAATATCCTGTTTTTGCATTAAAAGATGAGTTCTTAAATCATCCACAAATCGGAGTTTTGATTAATCGAGCTAATGAAATTATGGTAAAAAAATTCTTAAATCAAGAATGCAATTTTTTAGATATTTCAAAAAATATTTTTAAAGTTTTAAATCATTTTGGCTATCCAAAAATTTCAAGTATCGATGAGGTATTTGAATATGATGAGAAAGTAAAACATTATTTGAAATAATGAGGCAAAAATGAAATATTTATCAATTTTTTTTATTTTTTTAACACAAATTTTTGCTTATAATCTTGAATTTAGTGTGGGAGAAAATGGTAAAAGTTTAGATGATAATAATACGGTTTTAATTTTTGGTGGTATTCAAGGAGATGAGCCAGGGGGATTTCATGCAGCAAGCTTGTTATTGAGTGATTATAATATTACCAAAGGTAAGATTATAGTTGCTCCTAATCTTGCTTTTGATAGTATTATTAAAAGAAGTAGAGGCGCTAATGGAGATTTAAATAGAAAATTTGCCAATATTAGTCCAAATGACCCTGATTTTAATACTATCAAACGTATTAAAGAACTGATTTTAAAGCCTGAAGTAGGTATGGTAATTAATTTGCACGATGGCTGGGGTTTTTATCATCCAACTTATATAAATTCCTTAAAAAATCCCAATCGCTGGGGAAATTCAAGTGTGATTGATACTAGCGAAATTAATGCAAGCAAATATAATGATCTTGAAAATATAGCTACTCAAACTATCAATCAAGTTAATTCTTATTTGATTGATCCAAAGCACGAATATTTTTTAAAAAATACCAAAACTAAAGAATCTGGCGATACTCAAATGCTAAAAGCTTTAACATATTTTGTTATATCCCATCATAAAGCTGCATTTGCTAATGAAGCAAGTAAAAATTTAGCAGTCCATTTAAGAGCGTATTATCATCTTTTGGCTATAGAAAATTATTTAAAAACAGCAGGAATTGAATTTAGTAGAAATTTTGAATTAACCCCGCAAGGTGTTTATGAAGCAATTAATAAAGAAATTGAAGTCAAACTTTTTAATGATAAAATTTTATTATGGCTTAAAAATCCTAGAAAAGCAATTAAATTTTTACCTTTTCCAGTTAATAAGGATTTAACATACAATACCAGCAATGAACTAACAGCAGTTATTGCTGAAAATAATTCATTTTTTATTCAATATGGAAATAGATTTCAAACAAGAATTTATCCAGAATATTTCGAATTTAGTGATGCTTTTAATAAAATAGAAATCATTGTTGATCAAAATAAAACTCAAACATATTCTTTTGGTGAGAAAATAAAAATAAAGGATAATTTTTTAATACCAAAAATGCAGAATGTTCGCGTAAATGTAATAGGATTTGATCATTCAAAAGATGAAAGCGATATAGTCATTCATAAAAAAAATATGCAAAAAGAATATTCTTTAGATAGGGATGGAAAAATTTATCGTGTTGAATTTTATGAATTAAGAGGAGCTAATTTGCAAGAACAATTTTTAAGGCAAGATGAAAAAGATAAGCTCATTAAAAATGCTAAAATTCTAAATACGCAAATTTTAAAAGCAGCAAGTAAAAAAGATAAATTTTTAGGTTCTGTTTTGGTGGAGTTTGAATGAAAAATCTTATTTTAGCTATAGAAAGTTCTTGTGATGATAGTTCTATAGCAATTATAAATAAAGATAATTTTGAATGTGTTTTTCATAAGAAAATTTCCCAAGAAGAAGAACATTGTAAATATGGCGGAGTAGTTCCAGAGCTTGCCGCAAGGCTTCATAATGCAGCTTTACCAAATATCTTAGAGCAATGCAAAAATTATTTTGATAAACTTTGTGCCATAGCTGTAACCAATGAACCTGGACTTAGTGTAAGTTTAATAAATGGCATTACTATGGCAAAAACTCTATCTTTAAGTTTAGATCTTCCTTTAATCGCAATCAATCATTTAAAAGGACATATTTATTCTTTATTTTTAAAACAAGAACTTTTGCTTGATATGGGCATTTTACTTGTAAGTGGTGGTCATACTATGGTAATAAAGCTTGATAAAGATAAAAATTTAAATATCATAGCAAGGACTTGTGATGATAGCTTTGGAGAAAGTTTTGATAAGGTAGCTAAGATGATGAATTTACCTTATCCTGGTGGAGTTGAAATTGAAAATTTAGCTAAAAAAGCAGTTTGTAAAAATTTAAGTTTTTCTGTACCTATGTTGCATTCAAAGGAACTTAACTATAGTTTTTCAGGACTTAAAAATCAAGCAAGACTTGAGATATTAAAATATAAGAATTTAGATGAAAGTATAAAAGCTGAGATTGCTTATGCTTTTGAAAATGCTGCTTGTTTGCATATATTAGATAAATTAGAAAAGATTTTTAAAAAATATTCTTTTAAGTTTTTTGGCATTGTTGGAGGTGCTAGTGCAAATTTGAATTTGCGCTCTAGAGTGGAAAGTTTATGTAAAAAATATAATACTAAATTATATCTTGCCCCTCTTGCTTATTGTTCTGATAATGCTTTAATGATAGCAAGAGCAGCTATAGATGCTTATAAAAATAAAGATTTTGTAAATATTGAACAAGAAATTTTAAGCCCAAAATCGCTTAATTTTTCAAAAATTTAAGGAAATAAAATGAAAAAAGCTTTTACTATTTTAGAGCTTATTTTTGTAATTATTATTTTAGGAGTTTTAGCTGCTATTGCTTTGCCAAAACTAAATATTAGCAAGAGGGGCAAGATATAATTTAGTATTATATTTTTTACATAAACTTTCCACTCTAGAGCGCAAATTCAAATT
>NZ_JAENKR010000086.1:0-5226 GCF_016598965.1 Campylobacter sp. TTU-622 | reverse complement strand
AATTTAAGCCTTTTTGCAAATTATGATTATGAGTGTTTAGGTGTTGAGCTTAGTAAAGAGCATTATGAAAATGCAAAATATAATTTTGATAAAATTTTAAAATATAAAAAATTTAAATTTTTTAATGAAAATATGTTAGATTTTGCTAAAAATTATAAAAATTTAAATGCTAAAGTTTTTTAACTCCTAATGTAATTATTTTTATTACTTAAAACTCTGCTTTTAACGCTATAAAGGACCGTCTTTATACCTATTGGCGGAGTGGGGGGGGGGGATTTATACCTTATTTAAGTGTAGTTGATTTTTTATGTAGGGTAAAAGATCCAAGAGAAGAATTTAAAAAAATATTACAAAAAATTAAAGGTTTTTAATATATGAAAGTTCTTTTTAGAAGTGATAGTTCTGCTAATTTAGGGCTTGGCCATATAAAGCGCGATCTTATTTTAGCAAAACAATATGATGAAGTTTATTTTGCTTGTTTGCCTTTAGAAGGATCATTGATAGATGAAATTCCCTATCCTGTTTTTGAGCTAGAAAGTGCAAGTATTTATGAACTTATCCATTTAATTAAAGATCATCATTTTGATTTATTAGTTATTGATCATTATGATATTGATAAAGATGATGAAAAATTAATAAAACTTGAAACAGGTATTAAAATTTTAAGTTTTGATGATGAATTAAAAGAGCATTATTGTGATATTTTACTTAATGTTAATGCCTATGCAAAAGCAGAAGACTATAAAGGTTTAGTTCCTTTTAAATGCGAATTAAGATGTGGTTTTTCTTATGCTTTAATTAGAGAAGAATTTTATATTGAAAGTAAAATTCAAAGAGATAAAATTTGGGATTATTTTATTTGTTTAGGAGGAGTAGATGCGAAAAATTTTTCCCTTGAAATTGCCAAAGATTTACCAATGGATAAAAAAATTATTATTGCTACAACAAGTGCAAATAAAAATCTAAAAAAACTTAAAAAATTCGTAGAGTTTAATCAAAATATCACTTTAAACATTGATAGTGAAAATTTGGCTAAATTGATGAATGAGAGTAAAAAATTAATCATTAGCGCCTCTTCTTTGGTAAATGAAGCTCTAATTTTAAAAGCCAATTTTAAAGCTATTGCTTATGCAAAAAATCAAGAAAAAATAGCACAATGGTTAATGAAAAAAGGTTATGAGGTGGAAATTAAATGATCTTTCTTAAAGATTTTACTACACTTAACGAAGAAGAAAAAAGACGTGTATTAATGTGGCGCAATGATGATGAAGTTTCTTCTTTTGCAAAAGTTAAAAATATCAATTTAAAAGAACATTTAAATTTTATAGAAGAATTAAAATATCAAAAAGATAAACAATATTTTTTAGTTTATAAAGAAAAAGAAGCTATTGGAGTGATTAGTTTTGTAAATATTACTCCATATTCTTGTGAATTTGGACTTTATGCAAAACCAGGATTAAGAGGTATGGGGAAAATATTGATTCAAGAAATAAAAAACTATGCTTTTAATACTTTAAAGGTTGGAATTTTAAAAGCCTGTGTTTTTAAAAATAATGAGAAAGCCTTAAAATTATACAAAAAGAATCATTTTTCTATTGTAATGGAAGATGAAAATATGTTTTATATAAGTTTATCAAATCATTCTTACAAAAAAACCATTTTTAGCTAACTCATTTTTTATATCTTTTGGAGTATATTGTGAAAAATGGAAAATATAAGCCCCAGCCAGAGCATCAGCTCCGCAGCTTAAAGCTTTAATGCCATCATTTGGTTTTCCAAGTCCCCCATTAACAATAAGAGGGATTTTTAATTTATTTTGAAATATTTTTAAAAGTTCTAAATCATATCCTTGTGCTTTTCCTTCAAAATCTACAGAAGTTAAAAGTATTTCTCCAGCACCTAATTTTTCATATTTTAAAGCAAGTTCTAAAGGATCAATATCTAATAAATTTCCTTTATTATACACATAGAATTTGCCATTTTTTCTTTTTACATCTATAGAGCAAACTATACACTGAGATCCAAAACGATTTGCTGCTTGAGTGATAAAGTTAGGCTCTTTTAATGCTTTAGAATTTATACTTATTTTATCAGCACCTAAATTTAAAATTTTTTGTATATCTTCAATACTTTTTATGCCCCCTCCTATTGTTAAAGGCATAAAACATTCTTTGGCTAAATCCTTAAGACTATCAAAATCTATTTGAGAATTTTTTGAAGCATCTATATCTAGTATGATAAGCTCATCTACATTTCTTGCATTATATATTCTTACCGTGCTTGTAAGATGTCCTATGGTGCGATAATCTTTAAATTCTATACTTTTAACAAGTTGAGAATTTTTAAGTAAAACACAAGGAATAATTCTTGTTTTTAACATTTTAAGCCTTTAAAAAATTCTCTAAAAGTTTTAAACCTAAATTCTGGCTTTTTTCAGGATGAAATTGCACCCCATAAATATTATTTTTTTGTAAAGAAGCACAAAATTGAATTCCATAATCACATTTTGCACTTATAAATTCTTCTTTGCAATTTACATAAAAAGAATGCACAAAATAAAAATCACTTTTATTAGAAATTCCTTGATATAGAGGAACTTGTTTTAAAATTTCAATATCATTCCATCCTATATGAGGAATTTTTAAATTTAAATTTTCATTAAAGGGTATGACTTCGCCTTCAATAAAGCTAAGTCCGTTACAAATTCCGCCCTCATAACCTTTTTCTAAAAGAAGTTGCATTCCAAGGCAAATTCCTAAAATAGGTTTTTTATGAGTTAAAACCTCTTCTTTAAGTACAGAGATAAAGTCAAGTTCTTTTAAGGAATTCATAGCTTCTTTAAAAGAACCTACACCTGGTAAAATTAATTTTTTAGCTTTTTGAAAATCCGTTTTTTCTTGTATTAAAAAATTTGAAATTCCAATTTTATCTAAAGCTTTTAATACAGAATTTAAATTCCCAGCTTTATAATCAATTACTCCAATCATTTTAAAATACATTCTTCCTTGCGGATTAAAGATCCATCAATATCTCTTAAAAAATTGCCGTTTTCATCACGTTTAAAAATTTTTTTATTAGTGAAACTATCAAGAATTTTTTGAAATTCTTCTTTGGAGAAACCACTCCATTCTAAATATTTTTTAATTGCTTTTTTAGGTGGTTTTCCATCATATTTATTAACAAGTCTTATGCCTTCTTCGCGGGTTATATAGCCTAAGCGTATATCCAAACAAGCATTATCAGTAGCTCTTCCAAAACCATATTTTAAATATTTTAAATAATCGTGTAAATGATTGCTATAACAATCTAAATTTTCAAAGTTTTCATAAGTAGTTTCTACAGGACGATCTGAAGTTGAAAAACCGTATTTTTGTGCTATTTGGAGATTTATTTTATAATCCCATTTGAAATAATATCCTAAAAATAATCCAGTCACGCCAACTCTTTTAAGTTCTTCATCACTTGGGTAAGTATAAAAATACAAGTCTTTTTCTTTTAAACCATCTACTCCTATCATATCACTAATGCGATTGCCTAAAAGTCCTCCAAATTCTTCAAGCCATTCTCTGCCTAAAATATTTTTTTCTTTACTGCTCGCAGGCCCTCCGTATTCTATTTGAGGACTTTCTCCCCAAATGATTAAAGGGATATTAAAATTAACAGCAATTCTTGGAGCGCTTGTAAAAATTCCCAAATGGTTTTGCCATTCATTATCTCCTGTCCTTATAAAAGCTTCTCTTGATAATATTTTATAAATTTTTGGATTTCTTTTAATATGGATAAGATCAACACCCAAATTATTTAAATTAGCAAGATTTTTTTTGCCTATTTTAGTAGGAATACTAGGCTCAAAACAAACACATAAAGGATTTAATCCAAGCTCTAAAATTTTTAATACTTGAAAAGTAGAATCTTTTCCCCCGCTAACACCTATAACACAATCATATATGGGATGTTTTTTGTGTTTTTTAATAAGTTCTAAAAATTCTTTTTCTCTTTGTTCCCAGTCAATTTTTTTATCTTTCATTTCTTGTGACCTGCAAGCATCACAAATTCCTTCATTGTCAAAATGTAAATCAGGTTTGGTATCAGGCATTACGCATTTTTTACAAAAATTCATTTTGATTCCTTTTAAATTTCAAAAAGAATAAATCGTCTAAAAAAATATAAATTTTATTAAAATAATTATAAAATAATACCGATAGTGGTAAAAAATATCTAGGATTTTTATGTATATAGGAAATTTCAATCTTGATCGAAAAATATTTATTATAGCAGAGCTTTCGGCTAATCATGCAGGTAGTTTAGAACTTGCTTTAAAAAGTATTGAAATGGCAAAAAAAGCAGGAGCTGATGCTGTTAAATTTCAAACTTATACCCCCAATAGTCTTACTCTTGATTGCAAAAAAGATGATTTTATCATAAAAGGTGGGCTTTGGGATAAAAGAACTTTATTTGAACTTTATGAAAAAGCCAAAACACCTTATGAATGGCATCAAAAATTATTTAATCATGCAAAAAAACATAATATCTTATGCTTTTCAAGTCCTTTTAGTAAAGAAGATGTTGATTTTTTACAAACTTTTGATCCTATAGCTTATAAAATTGCATCTTTTGAGGCAAATGATGAAGAATTAATTCGCTATATAGCAAAACAGAAAAAACCAACTTTACTTTCAACTGGAATTGCTACTAAAGAAGAGCTTTATAAGGCTATAAAGATTTTTAAAGAAGAAAAAAATGATGAGCTTATTTTTTTAAAATGCACTTCATCTTATCCATCTAAAACAAAAGATTTAAATCTTAATACTATTAAAACTTTAAGAGAGCAATTTGGTGTAAGAGTAGGTTTAAGCGATCATAGTTTTGGAAATTTAGCACCTATTATCGCCACTACTTTAGGAGCTTGTGTTATAGAAAAGCATTTTATGATAGATAAAAACATAAAAAGTGAAGATAGTGGATTTAGTTTAGATTTTAATGAATTTAAAAGTATGGTAAAAGCTGTAAGAGAATGTGAAAAAGCCTTAGGAAAAGGAAGTTTAAAATTAAACAAAAAAACACTTCAAAATAGAGTCTTTGCAAGAAGTTTATATGCAAGTAAAGATATTAAAAAAGGTGAAATTTTTACAGCATCTAATATAAAAAGTATAAGACCTTCCTTTGGACTTCATCCAAAATTTTATAATCAAATTTTAGGCTTAAAAGCTATTAAAGATATAAAAT
>NZ_JAENKR010000085.1:0-5333 GCF_016598965.1 Campylobacter sp. TTU-622 | reverse complement strand
GTATTAATAAATTCTTTACGCAAGCCAAAAGCTCCGCCTATAAAAAAACTAATTTCATTTTTATCTTTTAATAAATTAGCAAATTCTAAACTATTAAGCTTTCTACCTTTTTCATCTAATACTATAGAAAAACCTTTTTTGTAAGGTTCAAAAGCTTTTTCATAGCTTTTTTGAGCTTCTAAGGGACTAATATTTTGTGCAAGGGATATTTTTTGGCTAAAAAGATTAAATTCGTTAATTTGAGAATAATTAGAAATTAATTTAGTATATTTTTTTGTAAGTTCTTTAAGTTCGTCTTTTTTTTGTATGCAAATAATATTTACACGCAAACTATTTTCCACTTAAAAATTTTAAAACATCACTAAGATATTTTTTTTGCTCACTTCTTGGCACTATTGCATCTATAAGTCCATGTTCAAGTAAAAACTCAGATTTTTGAAACCCTTCTGGAAGTTCAGCGCCTATAGTTTGTTTTATAACTCTTGCACCAGCAAATCCTATTAAGGCACCAGGTTCAGCGATAATAATATCTCCAAGCCACGCAAATGAAGCAGAAACTCCACCCATTGTAGGGTCAGTTAAAACTGATATATAAGGAATTTTCTCTTTAGAAAGAAGCTTTAAAGCAGCACTTGTTTTACTCATTTGCATTAAAGAATAACTACTCTCTTGCATTCTAGCTCCGCCAGAAGCACAAACTATCACTAAAGGGCTTTTACTTACAATAGATCTTTGAACAGCGCGAACAATTTTTTCACCCTCAACAGATCCAAGACTACCACCCATAAAAGAAAAATCAAAAATAACAAGTTGTACTTTAAGAGCATCAATTAGACATTCTCCACTTACAACAGCACTTTTTCTTCCTGTTTTACTTTCGCTTTCGTTCAATCTTTTTTTATAAGATTTACTATCAACAAATTTTAAAGGATCGTTTGCTTCTAGATTTTGATCAAATTCGATAAAGCTTTGCTCATCGCATAAAAGCTCAATTCTTTCTTGGGGTGAAATTCTCATATGAAAATCGCATTTAGGGCAAACATTAAAACAAGTTTTAATTTCTTTATAATACATTAAAGCGTGACAATTGGGACATTTAATCCAATGTTCTGGCATTTCATTTGGACTAGGTTGTTTTTTTCTAATTCTTGAAAAAATATCTGCAAAATTCATTAAACACCCTTAAAAATTCTTAGAAACGGATTATATCAAATTATTCTTAGTGATTAATAATATTATAAAAGTGATTTATATAGTTATTTTTTAAATAAATGTTTATGATTAAATGTTTTTGAATTTATAGCTTTAAAACAAAAAATCTAAATGTAAAATATTAAGATTTTAAAAAATTTAAAGTGATAGCGTATAAAATGCCTTAAGATATTTAAGGCATTTACAATCCTATCACTCCAATGCGTGTATTTTCATAATTAGAATCAAGTACGATATCTATCATAGCACTTGCATAATCATCATAGCCTATTTTACTTTCGTTATTGGCATTGACTTCAAATTGTTCACCTATTATTTTATAATGATGACTTTTTGGAAGTTCTGGGATAAAATCAGCAGCTGGTGAAACATATATCCACTTAAAACCTTGTTCATTGCGTAGAAAATCAAGAACTTCTGCGGCAGCTTTGGCTATACTTAAATACTCTTTAGGAAAAGTTGGAGTATCCATAAGTCTTATAGTATGACTTTTATCCATATACAAACTTCCAGCTCCGCCTACAATGAATAATTTAGAATTACTTCCTTGTAAAATTTTACTTAAAAATTCTATATGTTTTTTATGTAAATTTAAATTTTCCCATTCTCCAAAAGCATCAATAATTACATCAAAATGAACTAAATCTTTAGCATTAAGCTCAAAAAGATCTTTTTGTATTATTTTAGCTTTAGAAGAAAATTCGCTCATTTTAGAACTATTACGCACAAAACAAGTAAGTTCCAAATTCCTTTCTAATGCTTCTTTTGCTATTGCTTTGCCTGCTTTACCACTTGCGCATAAAATTGCTATTTTCATAATCCATCCTTTAAAATGTTTTGATAAAAATAAGTATTAGAATTATAAATATACTTATATTAAAAAATCAAGTAGATATTATTTTATAATATAGTATATATTTTAGGAGTATTGTGTATTTTAAATATTTTTATTATATATTTTTTTTAAAAAAATATGTTATAATTTTTAAAAATTAAGGTTATAAATGAAAAAATATTATTCTCTTTGTCCAATTGAAACAACGCTTAATCTTATTGGAAATAAATGGAAAATTTTAATTATTAGAGATTTATTAGATGGAACTAAAAGATTTGGAGAGTTAAGAAAAAGCATTTCATCTACAAAAAATCAAAATATTTCTCAAAATGTTCTTACCCAAAATTTACGCGAACTTGAGGAAGCAAAACTTATAAAACGCAAAGTTTATGCAGAAGTTCCACCAAGAGTTGAGTACTCTCTTACACCTTTGGGAAATAGTTTAGAATCTGTATTAAAAAGTCTTGAAATTTGGGGAAATGATTATAAAAATTTAACTTAATTGTAAAATTTGAAATATTTTATAAATAAATTATCTTTATATTTTAAATTAATATAATCACTTTTTACAATCATAATTTTGCAAAAAGATAATTATAAATATAAAATTAATTTTACTTCAAAGCTTATAAAAAACAAAAAACTTATTTTTTGTTTTATTTTAGATTTATAATTTTATTTTGCATAAATTTCAAATCAATAAAAACATTACAAAATAAATATATCCAATCTATTTTTATATTTTGATTTTTGATTAAGAAAAAGGGATTTGATTTTTTTTGATAACATTTTTTTGATTTTTGGTTAAAAGGAGAAAAATGGCTATAACTTTAGTAGTTAAAAGGGCCAGTATGTATATGTTTATGATGGAAATAAAACGTTATATACTAAAAGTGGTGAATTAGTTGGCTTTACAAGCTCAAGTGCAAATATAAAAAAGAACTCGTATATATACACCTACGATGAAAAAGGAAAACAAATATCTTGTACTTCTGCAAGGTGATTTATGCCTTTTTAAGGCATAAAAACAATATCCACTAAGCTTTCATTTTCTAAAATTTCGCATTCTTTTGGTGCTATCATAAGTGCGGCTTTATTGTTAAGATTGTTTATAATTGCACTAGATCCTTCTTTTTTACCTTCTAAATTTACCAAAATGCGCCCATTTTTAAATTCTATATTGCAAGCTACAAATTCTAAATGTGAAGTTTTTTTCTTATAAACACCTTGTAAAAAAGCCTTGCAAATATAATCTTTTGGTTGAAGTAGCCAAGCGTTTAAAATTTCTCTTACATAAAGATTAAACATTACCATAGCTGAATAAGGAAAACCAGGTAGAGCGATGATAAATTTTTCATTCATTTTGGCTATTTTGATATGACGTCCTGGCTTTATGTCTGCTTTATTAATAATAAGTTCATATTCTTGAATAGCTTTTTTTAAAAAATCAAAATCTCCCATAGAAACTCCACCTGTAGTTACCAGGATATCACAGCTTTGCAAAGCACTTTTAAGGGTAGAAAAAGTAGCTTTTTCATCATCTTTTAAAAGAGGAAAAACTCTTGTATCGCAATTTAATTTTTTGGCTAAATTTGCTATGGCTATATGATTTGATGATCTAATTTGAGCAGGATTTTCTAAAGCTTCTCCTAGATCTTTAATTTCGCTTCCACTGCTTAAAATACCTACAATAGGTTTTATAAATACGCTAATATGAAAAAAACCAAGTTCAGCTAAAAGTGCTATTTCGCTATAATTTAGTTTAGTTCCTTTTTTTAATAAAATTTCATCTTTTTTATAATTTTCTCCAATTTCTCTAACAGCAAAACCTTTAGAAACTTTTTTTTCTATATAAAGTGTGTTATTTTCTATGCGTATATTTTCAATAGGCACCAAAGTATCACTTCCTTCACTCATAAGCGATCCAGTAAATGTTTTAACACAAGTGCCGTTTAAAACTTTAAATTCAGGCATTTTTCCTGCTGAGGTGATACCTAAAATTTTTAAAGGTTTTTCTTGATCTTCAAATTTGATTGCATAGCCATCCATAGCTGAAGTTAAAAATTCAGGTTGATTTTTATCTGCTTTTATATCATTTGCTAAGATACGTCCTAAACATTCTGTGATGGCTATTTTTTCAATTTTTTCATAAGTTTTGATATGAGAGTGTAGAATTTTTAAACTTTCTTCATAAGACATTAACATAAATTATCCTTAATACCAATCTAAATAAATCTAATAGCATATTTATAATGTTTTTATATAAATTAATTTTTTAAACCCTAATAAATGATTATTTTTAAAGTCTTTATCAATACATTTTAAAATTTATTATTAAATTTAAAGCAATTGTGATTTTATATCAATTTTTTAGCTCTAAATCATTTTAAAAGTCCAGCACCTTGTAGTTTGTTTGATCTATCTTTTGCATAAATTCTTTTTCCATTAATTACATCATATTTCCAAATAGGAGCATTTGCTTTAAAATCTTCTACAAAATCATTAATAAGCTTAAGTCCTAGTTTTCTCTGCTTACTTAAAATTCCTGCAAAATACGAACTTTCTCCTATTTTAACATCGCCAATAGAATGTGCAAACATAAACTTTATAGTTTCATTTTGAAATTTTTCTTGCCAAGAATTAAACCAAGTTTTAAGCAAAGGTTCATAAATATCAAAACTCAAAGCTTCTATATTGTTATCATCTCTTACTATGCCACAAAAAGTAAGCAAAGCACCACAATTTTGTTTGATGCTAAATTCATACCATTTTGCATAAATTTCAGGGATATTTAAAGCTCCTTGAGTGAGTATAAAATTTTGCATCAACCACCACCTACTGGAGGCAAAAGTGAAATTTTATCTCCTGAGTTTAAAACTTGATTTTCATCAAAAATGATTTTATCATTTAAGGCAACCGCACAAAGCCCAAGCCATTCTTTTAAGCTTTCATCTTGTTTTAAAATTTCTTTTAGTTCTTTAAGATTATGCACTTTAAGTTCTATGCTTTCTTTGTTAATAGGACCTAAAAATTCTATTTTAACCATATTTACTCCGTTTTTATTCTGTATGATACTAAAATATTTTTAATATCAATCTTTATAATATTAAATTTAAACTCAAAAATTGATTTATATATTTTATTGAAATTTGTTATAAAAATAGTTGATTTTAAAATATCACTATTAAATTCTTTTGCTCTTATTAAGACAAAATCATTTGCTTCAAGCTCGCTATAATTTGTTCTTAAAATACCAAAATTTGAATTTTTAATAGTAGCTGTTCCA
>NZ_JAENKR010000084.1:0-5363 GCF_016598965.1 Campylobacter sp. TTU-622 | reverse complement strand
GCAAAAGCACTTCTTGCAGGATAAGGAGCTTTAAAAAAGCTTGAATATACTTCATTAAAATTTACAAAATCATTAATGTTAGCCAAAAAACAAGTTGTTTTAATTACATTATCAAAACAAAGATTGTTTTCTTTTAAAATAGCTTCTATATTTAATAAAGATTGTTTAGTTTGTTCTTTAATATCTTTAGCTTCTATTTCACCACTTTCTGGATTAATAGGAAGTTGTCCTGAAATAAATAAAAGTCCATTAGCTTCTCTATAAGCTGAATAAGGCCCTATAGCTTTTGGATAATTTGACATAGAATCTCCTTTATGGTAAGTTAATTTTCATTTAAAAAATACACGGATTATAATTTTGTTTTATATATAAAATATTATCTTAAAATATATTCTTAAAAAATAAAAATATAAAATATAGACAATCTAACTATAAGAAATTAAATAAAAATCATAAAAACTAAGCAAGAGATTTAAAAGTAAAACATATGAAAATAAATACCCTTATTTAAATAAAGGGTATTTTTGCACATCAAACTGATTTAATTCTCCTCTTATTCCTTTGTGTCCAACGTGCTTATGACAACTAACACAACTTAAAGTTTGATTTGAATCAAAATATTTTTTATGCATTAAATTTTGTTTTGTCGATGCTAAAAGATTATCTTTTATATTAGAGTGACAATTTAAACATCCAGAATCATAAACAAATTTTTTTCTATTTTCTAATTTCTCTAACCAATTTATATTTTCATCATGATTAATAGCTGTTATAAACACTTCTTTAACGCCATTGTGAATTTTAGTTGTAAGATAATTGATTAAATTATCATGAGGTAAATGACAATCTACACAAGCTGCTTTAATACCGCTTGATCCTATACCAGAATGAACATCTTTTAAGTAAGAATTTTCCATAGGCTCCATAACATGACAAGCTCCACAAAATGGCAAATCTCCAGTAATTTTAATCATCTTTTGTGCAAAAAATATAGTTATAAGTCCTATTAAGAAACCGCAAAATACAAGAAAAATTATTTTCTTCATTTTATATCCCTCATCCAAGTTGAAGTATTGTGACAATCTTTGCACATATTATAAGATGGTTTGTGTTCACTATGGCAAGAATAACAATTAAGATTTAAGCCATCATGTATAGAATTATGAGGATTTTTACCCTTTAAAAAATCCAATTTTTCCGCTAAACTTTGCTTACTTTTATGACACTCAAGGCAAACAGGAGTTTTAACTGGTTTAAAATCCTTTTTATCAATCCGCCCATGACAATCTCTACAATCTATCAAAACTTCTTTATGATGAGGCTTTATGGTTCTATTTTGTTCATCTGAATAGGAATTTTCAAAAATAAAACAAAACAATAATAAAATAATTATTTTTCTCATATTAATTTTTCACTTATAATATTTTTTGCACAAAGTAACCCAGAAGTCATACAATCAGGTATAGAACAACTTGTAAGCCTACTAGCCCCATGCACCCCTCCTGTAGCTTCTCCTATAGCGTAAAGATTTTTAATAGGCTGATTATTTTCAATAGATAAAACTTTCATATTTGCATCTATAAAAATTCCACCAGGTGTATAGCTTAAACTTGGCATAGCTTTCATAGCATAAAATGGGGCTTTATTAATTCCTGAATTTTTTGATTTACTAAGATCTTTTTCAAATTTATCTTTTTGATTACTTAAACCTTGTTCATATTCATTAATCGTTTTTTTAAGCTCATTTAATCAAGATCAAAAAAATTACTTAATTCTTCTAAATTTTCAAAACGAAACATCTTTCCAGAACTAATAAAACTTTGCATTCTCCTTGGATCATGCGAATTTGAAAATCCATTAGAATCAAAAATAACAATTGGATAAATATCAGTTTCTAAATTATCCATATGTGCTAAAATTTTATTTGAAAGAACTTGACGATCTCCATCTTCATTCATAAATCTTTGTGCATTTTTATCTACAATAATTCCATAAATTAAATCTTCCGTAGGAATGCCAAAAGAAAAGCGACTTAAAGAAACTTGCACAGGGTTTGCTCCAGCCTTTGCCATAGTTTTTAAAGCTCCAGCAGTTTGTCCAAGATTTGATGGGGTATAGGCACGTTTTAATCTTGGATTTTCTATGCTTCTATATTCAACATCTCTACTAAATCCACCCGTAGCAAAAACTACCGCCATTCTTGCGCAATATCTTTTTTTTAATTCCTGTTTTATTTTCTCTATCATCATTTTTTAAATTTCGATCAAAACGATAATTTTCTCTTACTTCTATCCCTACAACCTCACCTTTATCATTTTTAATAATTTCATCACATTTGGTTTCTTTTTTTGAATTTTCCACCCTCTTTTAAAAAAGTATTATGGATAGTTTGTATAGCCTTTCCGCCTCCACCTATAGTTTGAATAGTTCTTGGAACACTATGACCTCCTAAAAATTTTAATTTATCGCTGTATTTAATCCCACAAGATTTAGCAAATTCATAAGCTTCATTAGAATATTTAATCAATCTTAAGCTTTGCTCTTTATGGTTATATCCCCCGCCAGCTTTATTTAGATCCTTTAAAAAAAGTCCTACACTATCTTGTATATTTTCTTTTTTTTGAAGATCAGAACCCATTACAGCAAAATCTTGTTGGGATAAAGCAGAATTTCCGCCAATTCTATCCATTTTCTCTATCATAAGAACATTAATTTTATTTTTTGCAAGATAGGTTGCACAAATATGTGCACTAATTCCACTTCCAACAACAATAACATCGTAATATTCATCAAATTTTTCATTATTTTTTTTATCTTGAGAAGCATTTATTGACAAAGGAAAGCCAAGGGCTGATATGGCAGCAAAAGAAATAAATTTTCTTCTAGATATTTTTTTTCATAATTATCCCTTTTTTTTAAAAAGGGATAATTATAATTTAATATCAATAAAAAACAAATAAAAACACAATAAAATGTTATTTAGAATATATTCTCGTTAAAAATTAGCCTTTATATATTTAAAAAAATATTTTAAACCTATTTTTTAAATATCTTTAAAATATTTAAACTTATTTTTTTAAAAAAACTTTTCTTAGAATTTTGGAGTAAAAATTCAGCAATTTCCTTTCTTCCAAACATTAATGCAAAAGTATAAGGCGTCATCCCTAAGCCATTATTTTCATCAATATTTGCTCCATATTTAACCAAAAGCTTACACATAGATAAATATCCTTTAAAACATACTCCGGCTAAGGGTGTTTGTCCACGATCATTTTTTTCATCCACCTTTGCACCTTTTTCTAAAAGCATTTTTGCACACTCATAAGAATCATTATAAGCAGCAAGCATAAGCAAAGTATCACCTTTGTGTGTTTTTAAATTGATATTTAAACCCGCATCTAACATTATCTTTAAATTTTCATAGTCATTATTTCTTGCAAAATCAAATGCCATCTTACAAAGCTCGGCAAATCTTTTTTCTTCTTCTAAACTAAGTTGCATAAATTATCCTTTAAATAATCTTTAGTTTGCCCCTAAAAGAGGCAAGTAAAAACTACTTATTCAAAGCTTTTTTAACACCATTTGCATAAGCAGGGGAAATTTTTTCAAAATGATTTAAAGCTCTAGCAATAATTTCTTTCTCAACTCCATCCATAGAAGCAGCAATGTTATTAAAAAGTTGTTCTTTTTGATTTTCATTCATTAAATCAAATAAGGCACGAGGTTGGCTATAAAAATCATCATCCATTGCTTTGTATCTTTGAGCATTGCCTTCTAAAATCAAATCAGGCTCAAGATAACTTTTATCTTCTTTTGGGCTATCATTATAACTATTTGGCTCATAATAAGCTTTACCATTTTTGTAAATATCAAAATTCATAGCACCTGCAACATTATAAGTATTTACCTCGTTTCTAGCACGATTTACAGGTAAAAGATGATAATTTGTTCCTATTCTATATCTTTGTGCATCTGGATAAGAGAAAATTCTAGCTTGAAGCATTTTATCCGGACTAAAGCCAATTCCAGAAACTATATTGCTAGGACTAAAAGCAGCTTGTTCTACTTCATTAAAATAATTATCAACATTTTTATTTAATACTATCTCGCCCACATCCATTAAAGGAACAATCTTATGAGGCCAAATTTTAGTTAAATCAAAAGGATTAAAACCAAGTTTTTCTATGTCTTTTTCGGCTAAAATTTGAAGTTGAACTTTCCATTTTGGAAATTCTTTTCTTTCAATAGCTTCATAAAGATCTCTTTGATGACTTTCCCTATCTTTTGCTATTAAATTAGCTGCTTCTTCATTGGTTAAATTTTTAATACCTTGCATAGTTTTAAAATGAAATTTCACCCAAAATCTTTCATTTTTGTCATTGATAAAACTATAAGTATGACTTCCAAACCCATGCATATGACGATAGCTTGCAGGAATTCCTCTATCACTCATTAAAATAGTTACTTGATGCAAACTTTCAGGACAAAGTGTCCAAAAATCCCAAGCAGCATTATTGCTTCTTAAATGAGTGCGCGGATCTCTTTTTTGAGTATGTATAAAATCAGGAAATTTATAAGCATCGCGGATAAAAAAAGTTGGGGTATTATTGCCAACTAAATCCCAGTTTCCTTCTTTGGTATAAAATTTTATTGCAAAACCACGAACATCTCTTTCAGCATCAGCTGCTCCTGCTTCTCCAGCAACGGTTGAAAAACGTAAAAAAAGCGGAGTAACTTCTCCTTTTTGAAAAGCTTTTGCCTTAGTATATGCACTTAAATCAGCACTTATTTTCATTTCTCCATAAGCTGCACTTCCTTTAGCATGAACCGTTCTTTCAGGAATTCTTTCTCTGTTTTGATGAGCAAGCTTTTCAAGTAAAATATAATCTTGCATAAGCAATGGTCCTTTAACACCTGCACTTAAAGAATTTTGATTATCAGCAACAATATTTCCAAAATCATTTGTTAATTTTTTCATAACCTCTCCTTATATAAAATAATTTTTAAAATAATTATATTCTTTAAAAGTAAAAATAATATTAACTGATAAAAATTATTAATAAAAAATAAAAATTATTTTTATAATTGAGTATTTTTGGTATATTTTTTAATTTTACATGCTTTTTAAGATAAATATTTAGAAAATATTTTGGTTTTTGCTTATAATTTTTTTTATATTGATTGAAATTAATAAAATATATAAATTTATTCAGATGATTTTTAAATTTAAACTTTATTATATTAAAATTAAATATTTTAATTAAAGGAGATTCTATGTCAAATTATCCAAAAGCTATAGGGCCTTATTCAGCTTATAGAGAAGCTAATGGACTTTTATTTATTTCAGGACAACTTCCTATTAA
>NZ_JAENKR010000083.1:0-5376 GCF_016598965.1 Campylobacter sp. TTU-622 | reverse complement strand
TACAGATTGGAAGCCTTATTTAAATGATATTCTTAAAAGTTATAAAGAATTTATAAAAGCAATTATTCCTTTTCAAAAAGTATTATTGATTGCTCCTTCTAAAGAAGATTTTATTCCTTATTTATCATTTAATAACGTTGAATTTTTTATTTGTGATACTAATGATACTTGGATAAGAGATTATGGACCCATTGCGATTTTAGAAGAGAATAAGCTAAAAGCTTTAGATTTTACTTTCAATGCTTGGGGTAATAAATTTCAAAGTAATTTGGATAATAAAGTCAATACAGAGCTTTTTTTAAGAAAATTTAAAGAGAAATTAGAAAAAATTGATTTAATCTTAGAAGGAGGAAGTATTGATTTTAATGGAAAAGGTGTAATGCTTACTACTTCAAATTGTCTTTTAAATTCAAATAGAAATTCACATCTTAATAAACAAGAATTAGATAAAAAATTAAAAAATGTTTTTGGACTTGAAAAAATTATATGGCTTGAAAATGGATTTATACAAGGCGATGATACAGATCATCATATCGATACCTTAGCACGTTTTATTGATGAAAATACCATAGCTTTTTGTACTTGCGAAGATAAAAAAGATATTCATTATGAACCTTTAAAAAAAATGAAAGAAGAGCTTTTAAAAACAGGATTTCATCTTTTAGAACTTCCTTTACCTAAGCCTTTGTTTTATGAAGGAAAAAGACTCGGTGCTACTTATGCAAATTTTGTTTTCATTAATAATGCTTTAATTATGCCTTTTTATAAAGATGAAAACGATGAAATTGTTGCCAAAAGATTAGCCAAAGCATTGCCCAATAGAAAGATTATAGGAGTTGATGCAAGAGTATTTTTAAGACAAAATGGTTCTTTGCATTGTTCTTGTCAAAATTATTTTAAGAATTTAAAATGAATTTACAAAAAAAAGCAACTATTATTGCAAGTTCTTGTGCTTTTTTTCTTGCTTTATGTAAATTGATTGTTGGTTTAATGAGTGGCTCCATAGCTATCCTTTCTAGTGCTATTGACTCTATGGTGGATTTTGTTATTTCAGCTTTTAATTTTCTGGCCATACGTAAATCAGCTCAAAAGCCAAATGAAAACTATAATTTTGGTTATGGAAAAATTGAAGCTATTATGGGATTTATTGAAGGTTGTTTTATAGTTGGAATTGGCATTTTTATTTTTTATCAAAGTATTTTAAAGATTTATTATCAAGAGAAAATTCAAGATATTAATATCGGTATTTTTATAATGATTTTTTCTTTGATTTTAACTCTTTGTTTAGTTATTTTTTTAAGTTATGTAGCTAAAAAAACAAAAAGTTTAATCGTAGAGAGTGATTGTTTGCATTATAAAAGTGATCTTTTAACTAATTTTGCAACACTTTTAGCTCTTGTTTTAATTTCTTTAACGGGCTATTTTATTATAGATGCTCTGTTTGGTATAATTGCAAGTTTTTATATAGCTTTTAGTGCTTTTAAGATTATAAAAAAAAGTATAAGTTTATTGATGGATGTAGCACTAGAAGAAAATAAAGTTGAAAAAATTCGAGAGTTGATTAAAAAAAATAAAGAAATTATAAGTTTTCATCATTTAAAAACTCGAAAAAGTCCAAATATGAATTATCTTAGTGTTCATCTAGTTTTTTGTCCTATAATTTCTTTATATAATGCGCATAAGATTTCAGATGAAATTGAAATGAGTATTAGAAAAGCTTTTAATGATGAAAAATGGGATATTCAAATTCATCTTGATCCTTATGATGATCAAGAGCAGGAGGAAACAAATGAAAATAGCTTTAATACAGCAAAAATTTCACCAAAATAAGCAAGCTACCATTGAAAATACTTGCGAGCTTATAAAAAAAAGTGCCGAGGAAGGAGCTGAGCTTGTTTGTCTTTGTGAGCTTCATCAAAGTGAGTATTTTTGCCAAAGCGAAAATGTTGATTTTTTTGATTTAGCTAATGACTATGAAAAAGATCTTGAATTTTGGTCTAAAGTAGCTAAAGAAAATAATATAGTTTTAATTACCTCTTTATTTGAAAAGCGTAGTGCTGGACTTTATCATAATACAGCCGTAGTTTTTGAAAAAGATGGAAGTATAGCTGGAAAATATAGAAAAATGCATATTCCAGATGATCCTTGTTTTTATGAGAAATTTTATTTTACCCCAGGAGATTTAGGGTTTGAGCCTATTAATACAAGTATTGGAAAATTAGGAGTATTAATTTGTTGGGATCAATGGTATCCAGAGGCAGCAAGGTTAATGGCTTTAAAAGGAGCTCAAATTCTTATTTATCCAACAGCTATAGGTTGGTTTAATAAAGATAGCATAGAAGAAAAACAAAGACAACTTGATGCTTGGATAGGCATTCAAAAAGGACACGCTATCGCAAATGGTTTATATGTTGTTAGTATCAATCGTGTTGGTTTTGAAAAAGATAAGAGTGGGGTAGAAGAAGGTATAAATTTTTGGGGAAATTCTTTTATAGTAGGACCTCAAGGAGAGGAACTTTTTAGAGCTGATGATACAAGTGAATTATATAAAGTTGTAGAAATTGATCAAAAAAGAAGCGAAAATGTGCGTCGTTGGTGGCCTTTTTTAAGGGATAGACGTATAGAATATTTTAACGAATTAAATAAAAGATTTATTGATTAAGTAAAACCTTAAAGGTTTTACTTAGCTATAAGTTTTTGGGTAATTTTTGTTATTTCTAATTCTTCATCAGTAGGAACAACAAGGATTTTAATTTTAGAAGAGCTTTTGTTAATTTCTCTTTCTTTTTTTGATCTTTCATCATTTAATTTTTCATCAAGCTCAAATCCTAAATGTAAAAGTTTTTGACAAACAAGTTTTCTTACTAAATTTCCATTTTCTCCAATACCGCCTGTAAAAATTAAAGCATCTGTTCTTGGCAATACTGCTAAATAAGAGCCTATATATTTAACAAGACGATAGCAAAACATATCAAGAGCGAGTTTGGCTTTTTTATCACCTTTTTCAATTTGATTTTCTATATCTCTAAAATCATTAAATCCACAAATTCCATAAACACCACTTTTTTTATTAACTAAAGTATCAATTTCTTGCATGCTAAGATTTTGAGTTTGTGCTATAAAAGGTAAAATAGCAGCATCAATATCCCCACATCTTGTTCCCATAATAAGACCTTCTAAAGGAGTAAAGCCCATAGAAGTATCTACGCTTTTTCCATTTTCTATTGCACAAACACTTGCGCCATTTCCAAGATGCGCACTAATTGCATTGAAATTATTGTAATCTTTATTTAAAAATAAAGCAGCTTTCTTACTCACATAAGCGTGAGATGTTCCATGGAAACCATATTTTTTAATATTATATTTTTCATAATATTCATAAGGCAGGGCATACATTGAAGCAAATTCTGGCATTTGTGAATGAAAAGCTGTATCAAAAACAGCTACATTTTTAACATTTGGCGCAGCTTTAATCATTGTTTTAATCCCTGCTAAATTTGCAGGATTATGTAAAGGTGCAAAAATACTAACTTTATCAATTTGTTCTAAAACCTTATCATCAATTAAACAATGTTCGCTAAGTTCTTTTCCTCCATGAACAATTCTATGACCACAACCATCAAGCTCACTAAGATCGGTTAAAATTCCAGATTCTTTGAAAAGTTCATTTGTGATTTTTAAACCTTCTTCGTGATTTTTAATATTTACCTTTTTTTCAAATTCTTCACCCGTTAAAGTGTTTTTTAACTCAACTCTTGAGCCATTTTCTCCTATTTTTTCTATCAATCCACTAGCTTTTACAACTTCATTATCAAAAAGTTTAAATTTGATAGAAGATGAACCCGAATTTAATACTAAAATTTTCATTTTTTCTCCTTTTATTGTTATTGTGCTTGAACTGCACTTAAGATTACTGTATCTACAATATCATCAACCAAGCAACCTCTACTTAAGTCATTAACTGGTTTTTTAAGACCTTGTAAAAGAGGACCTATAGCTAAAGCATTGGCAGTTCTTTGAACTGCTTTGTAACATATATTTGCAGCATTTAAGTCAGGAAAGATAAAAACATTAGCATATCCTGCTATTTTTGAATGAGGCATTTTACTTTTTGCTGTACTAAGATCATATGCTGCATCAAATTGTATAGGACCTTCAATAGCTAAATCAGGATATTGTTCTTTAGCAATTTTTACAGCTTCTTTAACTAAATCAACGCTTACTCCTTTTCCACTATCTCCACTTGAATAAGAAAGAAAAGCAATCTTTGGATCTAATCCAAATGCTTTAGCACTTAAAGCACTAACATAAGCACTTTGCGCTAGTTCTTGAGGAGTAGGATTTGGATTTACAGCGCAATCTGCAAAAGCTAAAACTTCATCTTTAAGCCCCATAAAAAATATGCCAGAAACTGAAGTAATTCCTTCTTTTGTTTTAATGATTTGCAAAGCAGGGCGTATAGTTTCAGCTGTGGTTGTAGAAGCTCCACTTACCATTGCATCAGCCTTTTGGCTATGAACAAGTAAAGTGCCAAAATAAGTCCTATCTTTGATTAATTCTTTAGCCTCTTCTAAGCTCATACCTTTAGCTTTTCTTGCTTCATAAAGCATAGTGGCAAATTCTTCATTAAAAATAGAATTTTTAGGATTTAGAATTTGAATTTTGCTAGTATCAAAATTAGCCTCTTTTTTAATTTGCTCTTCATCACCTAATAAAATAATATTAGCTAAATCATTTTTTATTAAAATTTCACACGCTTGTAAAATTCTTTTATCATCACTTTCTGGTAAAACAATAGTTTTTTTATTTTTAATATTTTTTTTAATTAATTCATATTTAAAACGATAAGGGGTTAAAAAATCATAATCTTTTAAAGCATCAAGTTCATTTAAAGTAGAATTTTCACTTATAAGTGCATAATTTTTATTTTTTAATGCTTGATCTAAATATTTTTTTGCAAGTATATTATTTTGTGTAATCACTGCAATAGGAGTATTAAGATTTTTAGCTAAATTTATATTTAAATCTAAAGTATCTAAAATGTCAAATTCATTAAAAGCTATTGCAAAAACTATGTCATATTTATTTTTTAATGTTTCATATTTATCTAAAATAGTATTAAAGAAGATAAATTCATCATCATTAAATTGCTTTATAGCTTCTGATGATTTAAAAACATAAGTGCGATTTAATTCTTGTTGTATATTGAATTTTTGCATTAAAATTTGTATGTCGTTTATTTCATTTTCATTGATAACAGGATAAAAAAGTCCTATTTTTTTATTAGAGTATTTTTCTAACACTTTTGTAAGAATTTTAGAATTTAGTTCTTTGTTGTTTGATCTAATAATATAAATTCCATTCATATTTTTCTCC
>NZ_JAENKR010000082.1:0-5448 GCF_016598965.1 Campylobacter sp. TTU-622 | reverse complement strand
CTGATTAATATATAAGCTTTTTTCATTGATATAAAAATTTTTCCAAACATAAATTCTTATCATCTTGCGATGAACAAAGCTTTACTTTAAATCCTTTATCATTATCTTTTATAATAAAATCACTAATATTTTGCACTAATATTCCTTTTAAAACATTGTTTTTAGAAAAAGGATTAAGTTCATATTTTAATTCTTGATTTTCTAAAAAAAGAGTTAATTTTGCTTGCAAAGGCAAATAATGTCCTGTAATATTTTTATCTAAAAATAAATTTTCATTATCTATAATTAAAAATTTGTCAATATCATTTTGAAAAAGAGCATAAAAAAAATTATCATTTAAATCAAATAAATCTTTATTATTTTGATATTGAATTAACAAATTACTTTTTGGAGAATAATATCTTTTATTTTGATCTTTTAAAATAAGAGTAGAATTTATTATAATAGCTTGATTATCTTTTAAAGATAAAAGATTTTCTTTATCAAATAAAAAACAAGTTAAAATATTATCTTGTATTTTTGTTTTTAAGCATTTTTGAGTTATTCTATCTATATTAAGTAAAGCATATTTTAGATTTAAAATTGTATTTTGATTTTTTAAAGTTTCAAAATGATAAAAATAAATCTGAGATAAAATTTTTAAAATAATTACAGATAAAACAGAAAAAATAATTAAACCTAAAATAACTTCTAAAAGAGTAAAAGCTTTTTTCATTGAAAATAACTAGTATAATTTTTATCTTTAATATTTATTTTTTTTAATTCAAATAAACCATCGCTTTCATACTCCTCTAATAAATTTAAAGAACCTAAATTTGAAGTATTAATTAATATATTTTTAACTTTTGGATTATCATATAATTTTTCTTCTAAATTATAAAGTCTTTGAAAAAAACTTAAAAATTCATAATTTTTATAAATTTGTATATAAACTAAATGCAAGGAAATAAAAATAAAAGATAAAATTATTATACAAAATATAAGCTCGATAAAAGAAAAAGCCTTTTTCATCTAAGATGAACTAGAATTTAAAGCTTCCATAAAAGCAGATCTAATGGCATATTTTTCTAAGGTCTTAATACCTTTAATAGTAACACCAGCAGGGGAGCAAATTTTTTCTTTAATTAAAGCCGTATGTTTATGTAACAATAATTGTGTAAAACTTTCAAAAAGACCTTGTGTAAGTTTTATACTTAAATCCCTACTCAAACCCTCACAAACACCTCCATCGGCAATACTTTCAGCCACCAAAGCTAAAAAAGCTGGGGCGCAACCGCTAATTGCCATTGCAGCATTCATTTGCTTTTCATCGTTTAATTCGTAAATATTTCCAAAAGTTTGCAAAATTTGAAGAATTTCATCTTTAAAATGTGAATTTTTAATTAAATACGGGGTAGCAGAAGCTTTATATTTTGCTGCAATATTAGGCATAATTCTAACATAATTTTGCGCTTTAATACATTTTAAATCATCAAAAGAAATATTTGCTAAAACAGAAATAACAATCCTAGCCTTATATTTTAAAATATTTGCCATATCTTTTAAAGCGTGGGGTTTAAAAGCTAAAATAATATTTTTATTCTCTGGATTAAAATCTTTATAAAGTAAAGTTTTAAAACCTTGTTTTTCTAAATTGATAAGTTTTTCTTTGCTTCTTCCTACAATATTAACTTGATATTTTCCATATAAACCTTGAGCTAATGCGCTTGCCATAGCTCCATTTCCTAGAATATAAATATCTAGCATTTTTATTAGTTAATATTATTTTTTTATATAATCAGAAATTTTTTCTGCTTGAAAAAAACTAGGATAGTTTGTAGAATCTAAAATAACTTGAACCATACTATTATTATCTAAATTCATCACCACTGGGGCTAAAAAATTAACAGTTGAATCTTCTATAGTATCACTTATAGCTACTATATTATAAACTTTCATGTTTGATTGGGGATTTAACGCAAGTAATTCTTGGTAATAGGTTGGAATATCAAATTCATAATCAGGACGAATTAAATAAGGATTAATAAGAACAAAAGAAAATTCTTTACCATCAAGACTTTTTAATCTTACAAATACTTCATCGATAGTTGAAAATTCCATATTTTTAGTTTCTTCAAAACCTAATATAGGACATTTAACAGCCAGGGTCATTTTTTCTCCTCAAGTTTAACTTCGGATATTCTAACATAAATAAGCAATAATAATTCCAAAAAAATTAAAATTGTTTATCTAATTTTATTATAATTAATAAAAAAATAATTATAAAATGATTAGAATTATAGCAAAAATTTAACAGGATATAGAATTTATATTATGATGAAAAAAAATATTTTATTATTAGTTTTTATTTTAAGCCTTTTTTTTAGTGCTTGTAGTGTCAAAAATTCCAATGAGCTTTATAATCTAAATGCCAAAGAATGGTATGATCTGATTATTAAAGATTTAAAAGATAAGGATTTAGAAAAAGCTGATACTCATTATAATGGTATGGCAAGCGAACATATCTCAGATCCTTTACTTGAAACCGTACTTATCATTCTTGCACAAGCTCATATTGATGAAGAAGAATATCAATTAGCAGATTTTTATCTTGACGAGTACAATAAAAAATTTGGTACTTCTCAAAATATCGATTACATTCATTATTTAAAAATTAAAGCAAAATTTGATGCTTTTTCTCAACCAAATAGAAATCAAGCTTTAATGTTGGAAAGTCAAAAAGAAATAGATAATTTTCTTAAAAAATATCCTTATACAGAATACAAACCACTAGTGCAAACCATGCTTACAAAATTTAATCTTGCTATTTTTTATCTAGATGATACGATAAAAGATCTTTACAAAAGATTAGATAGAAAACAAAGTTATGAAATTTACAAAGATCGTATCGAACATTCTGAATTTTTCCATAAAAGTATCATAAAACCAGAACTTCCTTGGTATAGAAGTATATTTGAAAGTTTTTAAGGAAAGAAAATGCAAATTGAAGAAATTCAAAATTATCCAGCTATACTTCCTGTTTTAGTTGAAGATGAATTATTTTTATATCCTTTTATGATTACACCTATTTTTATAAATGACTCCCAAAATATGAAAGCTTTAGAATTAGCAATAAAAAATGAAACAATGCTTTTTGTCGCTCCATCAAAATTTGGTAATGGAAGAAATTTTGATGAAATTTTTGATTGCGGGGTAATTGGAACGATTATGAGAAAGGTTCCTTTACCAGATGGACGCGTTAAAATATTATTTCAAGGCTATGCTAAAGGAAGAATAATAAAACAAATCTCAAATAAACCTTTGGAAGCTGAGATAGATCTTATACGAGAAGATTTTTTAGAAGAAGCGAAACAAGAAGCTCTGCTTAATGTTTTAAAAGAAAAAATTAAAATTTTAACTAATATTAGTCATTATTTTTCTCCCGATCTTTTAAGAACTATAGAAGAAGGGACTGATGCATCAAGAATTTGTGATTTGATTTTAAATACTATACGCATCAAAAAACAAAAAGCATATGAATTTTTTATTCAAACTAGTCTTGAAAATAAACTTTTACAATTAATAGATCTTATAGCTCAAGAAATTGAAACAAATAAAATTCAAAAAGAAATTAAAAATAAAGTTCATTCACGCATTGATAAAGTCAATAAAGAATATTTTTTAAAAGAACAACTAAGACAAATTCAAAAAGAACTCGGTAGCGATACGCAAAAAGAAGATGAAATAAAAGAATATTACAAAAAACTAGAGCTTAAAAAGAAATACATTTATGAAGATAGCTACAAAGAAATTAAAAAACAAATAGAAAAATTTGAAAGAATTCATCAAGATAATTCAGAAGCTTCTATGATACAAACCTATATTGAAACTGCCCTTGATATACCTTTTGAAAAAATATCAAAAAGAAAACTTGATATTAAAGAAGTTTCCAAGCAATTAAACCTTGATCATTATGCTCTTAACAAACCTAAAGAAAGAATTGAAGAGTATTTTGCCGTAAGAGAACTCTTAGAAAAACGTAAAATTGCTGATAAAGACGGAGCTAAAGTGATTCTTTGCCTCTATGGTCCTCCAGGTGTTGGAAAGACTTCTTTGGCTAATTCAGTTGCGAGAGCTTTAAAAAGAGAATTGGTGCGTATTGCACTAGGGGGGCTTGAAGATGTTAATGAGTTAAGAGGACATAGAAGAACTTATATAGGAGCAATGCCAGGACGCATTGTTCAAGGACTTATAGAAGCTAAACAGATCAACCCTATAGTTGTTTTAGATGAAATTGATAAGTTAAATAGAAATTTTAGAGGCGATCCAAGTGCTGTTTTGCTTGAAATTTTAGATCCTGAGCAAAATACCAAATTTAGAGATTATTATCTTAATTTTAATATAGATTTAAGTAAAATCATTTTTATTGCAACTGCTAATGATATTAGCAATATTCCTGGTCCTTTAAGAGATAGAATGGAATTTATAGAATTAAGTTCGTATACACCTAATGAAAAATTCCAAATTGCTAAAAAATACCTTATACCTAGTGAAATCAAAAAACACGGTCTTAAAAGTAATGAACTAAATATCAATGATAGCACAATAGAACTCATAATCAATGAATATACTAGAGAATCAGGCGTAAGGAATTTAAGACGCAAAATCGCTGAACTTTGTCGCAAAAGTGCAAAAAAACTTCTCTTAGAAAATATTAAAAAAGTAAATATCAATCAAAAGAATCTTAAAGAATTTTTAGATAAAAAAGTATATGAAATTCAAAAACGAGAACAAAAAGATCAAATTGGTCAAGTTAATGGACTTGCTTGGACTCCAGTAGGTGGAGATGTCTTAAAAGTTGAAATCATTAAAATTAAAGGCAAAGGAGAACTCATCCTAACAGGAAGTTTAGGAGATGTGATGAAAGAATCCGCTAAAATAGCATTTAGTGTAATAAAAGTTTTAATTGATGAAAAAAAATTAAAAATCCCTCAAAAAATGTTTTATAACACAAAAGAAAGTATTTACAATCAATATAATTTACACATTCACGTTCCAGATGGTGCCACTCCAAAAGATGGACCAAGTGCAGGTATAACAATTAGCACAGCAATTGCTTCTATATTTAGTGGAAAAAAAGTAAAATGCGATGTTGCTATGACAGGAGAAATTAATCTTAGCGGAAAAGTTTTGCCTATAGGAGGGCTTAAAGAAAAATTAATAGCCGCTTATAAAGCAGAAATTAAAACAGCCTTAATTCCTAAGAAAAATTATGAAAGAGACTTAAAAGATATACCTAAAGAAGTTCTTGACAATATGCAAATTGTTGCTGTTGATAGCTTTGATGAAGTTTTAAAATACGCCTTAATTTAAAATCAATTTTATTATAAATAAAAAAATTTTTATTTATAATATTTTATATATTTTTATCAATTTTAATAAAAATTACACAACTAAATACCCTAGTAA
>NZ_JAENKR010000081.1:0-5618 GCF_016598965.1 Campylobacter sp. TTU-622 | reverse complement strand
ATCTAAAATTTAATATTTTTTACTTATCAATCTTTAAAAATACTAATAATTTTAATACTTTATTTAATTACTCAAAATGTAAAAAAGCTAAGTTTTAAAAGCTTATAAAAAATTATTTTGTTTTTCTAAATTCATAATAAAATCAAACAAATCATTAGCTTCTTTATTGTTTAGTTTTATACAAACATTATTTAAAAATTTAGTTTTTAGCTCTTCAAATTTTAAAGGATTATCAAAATTACCTTTATTAATAAAAACATCTTTTTGAATTATCTTTCCATTTTGCAAAATAGCTTTTAAATGTCCTGGAAAATATTTTGGAAAACCTTGAGATTTTCTTTTTTCATAAGTAATTTTTTTAGCAAAATCAAGTATTTCTTTACGTTTTAAATTTTCATAAGATTTAAAAGTAATTTGACCATCAAAAAATCCTAAAGCCATTAAAAAAGGCATAGAAAATTTAGCTTCATAAGCACTCTTTGGAGTATATTTTATTTCTAAAGGATCACAAATAAAAGAGATAGGAACCTCATCAACAAAACAATGAATATTTTTAATTTCATTAGCCTTCAAGCCATCATTTCTTAAAGCAATAGCACAATCAATAAACCCGTGAGCAAAATGACAACTTGGATAAGGCTTTATCGAAACTTGCATAGTTTGCCAAATTTCACCTAAACCTTTATTAAGTTCTGTTTTATCGCACTCTTCTTCTATGCCAAAACATTTAAATATATTATCTCTGCCTTCAAAAATACTCAAAGGTCCACTCGTGTTATTTTTAGCAAAATGAGCAATCATAATTCCATTTTTAATGACATTAGCAATATGTAAAACTTTTGAATTAGATCCATTAGATAAAAACTCATTTATCCCACTTGCAAAGCTTCCTGCAAGTCCTAAAGCATTAATAATTTGCTCTTTATTTAGATCTAGTAAAATTGCACTTGCACTAACACTTCCAAAAATTCCTGCAATAGCAGTAGTATGAAAACCACGCTTATGAAAAGTGCCTTTGCTTGCAATACCTACTCTAGCTGCAATTTCCCAGCCAACTATAAAAGCTTTAATATTTTTTTTAGCATCTTGATTGATAGAAAAACCATAGCTTAAACAAAGCGGAGTTAAAATTGCACTTGCGTGCAAAATAGCTTCTGTATGCGTATCATCAAAATCTAACATATGAGAAGCAATGCCATTAAGCATAGTGGCATATATAGGATCTAATTTTTGATCATTTATCCAAACAGAAGTATTTTTTTCTATGCTTAAATTTTCAAAAGTCTTAAAAACATTTAAAACACATTCTTCTTTGCTTGCTGCTATCGCGGTTCCAAGACTATCAAGCATGAGCTCTTTAGCCCTTTGAATAACCACATTAGGGATATTTTCATATTTAAGATTAAAAATAAAATCTGCTAAAATTTCGCTATAAAACATAATTTTTCCTATTTTAAAATAGCACTATTTTTAATTTTTTCTAAAAATTCATCTACAAGTTTTGGTGCGTATCCTACATAGGTTGTTGCATCAAGTAAAGCATCAATTTCCTCTTCTTTTAATACCTTAGATACTCTTTTATCTTTAAGTAAAACTTCTTTAAAGGTTTTTTGTTTTTCAATGCCTAGCATTGCATTTTCATAAACAATCTCATGAGCGTGTTGTTTTCCATAATGATCACTTAATGCAAACATAATGCGTTCTGCTAAAACAAAGCCATTAAGAGTATTTAAATTTTTAAGCATCTTATCTTTTTTTACCTCTAAATCACTAAGAGCAAATTTCATATTTGCTAAAATTACAGAAAGCATTAAAAACATTTCAGGCAAAAGTTTCCATTCCATTTTCCAAACTTGTCCATCTCTTTCGTGCTCGTGTCTTTCAATATCACTTAAAATTGCTAAATTTGCCCTAAAAGCATTGCTTACTGTAACTGCATTTTCACTTATTGCAGGATTTCTTTTGTGTGGCATAGTAGAGCTTCCAACTTGTCCTTTACCAAAAGGTTCTGCAACTTCATCAATCTCATTATGTGAAAGAATTAAAATTTCATGTGCAATTTTGTTAAAAGTTGCATTAATATTACCCAAAACAAAACCAAGTTCTACAAAGCGATCACGTGCACTTTGCCAAGAAATATTAGGTACATTAAGTCCTAGATTTTCTAAGGTAAGTCTTTCTGCTTCATTACACTGATCACTTAAACTTGCTTTAGTTCCTACAGCACCTACTATACTACCCACATAAAGTCTTTTTTCAAGTTCAAGTATTCTTTCAAAATGACGTTCAAGCTCACTTAACCAAATAGCCACTTTATGACCAAAAGTAATAGGCAAAGCTTGAAGAGTTAAAGTTCTTCCTATCATAGCAGTATTTTTATATGTTTTAGCTAATTTTACTAAAGCTTTTGCAATGTCCTTTAATTCACTTTTTATAAGTTGCATCGCTTCTTTAAATTGCAAGACAAGCCCTGTATCAATAATATCTTGAGTAGTTACCCCAAAATGAACATATTCGCCTAAATTATTATCACAAGCTTTTTCTAAAGCTCTAACAGTTGGAACTAAAGGATGTTTAGTTTTTTTGAATTCAGCAAAAATAAAATCCATATCCATAAATTTATAATGAGCTTTTTTTGCTATTTCATCAGCTGCCTCTTTAGGAATAATTTTAAGTTTTGCTTGTGCTTTTGCTAATGCTGCTTCAACATCGAGCCATTTTTGTATGCGATTTTGCTCACAAAAAATCTCACGCATACTTTCAGTACTCCAAGAATTTGCCAATAATTTTTGATCAAATACGCTAATTCCTGTCATTTTATCTCCTTATTTTTTAATACTATCAAAAGCTTGTGTTAAATCAGCAATTAAATCTTTAGTATCCTCAAGACCTATATGAAATCTTACAAATGGACCTCTTGTGCTTAAATCTATTGCAGTTCTAGGCGGAGTAGTAACAGTGGCTAAGCTTTCATATCCACCCCAACTTGCGCCGATTGAAAAGTATTTTAATTTATCTACAAATTTAATAGCATCATCTTTATCATAACCCTCTGCAAATTCTATGGTAATCATACCATTGGCACCTTTGTGATCACGCATAAAAATTTCATAATTTGGATGAGATTTGAGTTTTGGATAGAAAATAGTTTTAATTTCTTTTCTACTTTGTAAAAATTCTACAATTTCATCAGCACTTTTTTCGTGAGCTCTCATTCTTATATCCAAAGTTCTCATACCACGAAGCACTAAATAAACATCATCAGGACTTGTTGTAAAACCAAAAACTTCTGGAAGCCTGTTAAAATTTTTCCACTCTTTTTCATTTACTACTACTATACCCATAGTTACATCAGAGTGTCCGCTAAGATATTTTGTAGCAGCAATAACCGAAATATCTACTCCAAGCTCTAAAGGATTTAAAAAATATCCACTAGAATAAGTATTATCAATAGCTACTGGTATATTATGTGCGTGAGCGATTTTGCAAAGTTTTGGCAAATCTATAATTTCATAAAGGATAGAGCCTGGGCTTTCGCATAAAATAAGCTTAGTATTAGGTTTGATTTTTTCTTCAATATCGCTTGCGTCAGCTTTTAAAAAATCAACTTCAACGCCTATTTTTTCCAAAAATAATTCACAAATTGTTCTAACAGGGCCATAAATAGCATCAGTAATTAAAAAATGTGCATCTTTACTTGCATAATTTAAAAGCACCATAGCAAGTGCTGCAAGACCTGTTGGGAAAAGTTGGGCTCTATAACCACCTTCTAAAGCACAAATAAGTTTTTCAAGTTCAAAATTTGTTGTCGTTCCTCTAGCGCCATAACTTAAAACACGTTCTGTTTTTCTTAATTCCTTATGTTTTTGCCAACTAGCATGATCTTTAAAAAGTATAGTTGATGCACGCATAAGCACAGGATTAACCGATCTTGCTTCAACGCTTTGATCACCTCTACCACAATGAATAAGTTTAGTTTTTGATCTCATTCTTTTCTCCTTTAAATATAAATATAAGTCATAATAATATTTATTATAGTTGCTACAAACATAGGAATAGCTGTTCTTTTAATTATAGCAAAAGGACTAACTTTTGCTATAGATGAAATAGCTAAAATTGCAGGTGCAATAGGACTAATACACCTTCCAAAACCAGTCATAATTTGAATAGGTGCTATCATAATAATAGTTTCAATGTTGAAATGTTTTGCTATATTTGGAATAAGTGGAGCAAAGCTAAAGAATGCTGCATTTCCTGAACCCATTAAAAAAGCACAAATTGCAAGCAAAATTGAAACCACAACAATAATAACAAAAACTCCAAATCCTGCATTTTTACAAAATTCTATTAAAATATCTACGAAACCAACAGATAAAAGACCATTTGCAAATACTTGACCACAAACTATAAGTGAAACTGTAATAACAAATAAATGCCCCATTCCTTTGAAGAAAATCATAATGGAATTTAGTGTTTCTACTACGCTTTTATAACGTATCATTTCAAAAATAATAGCCACAAAAGTTGAAATAATCATTGCTACTGGAACATTCATTTTAATTGCAGTACTAGTAGCTGCTTTTACTTCTTGGGCACTACTTATTCCCATTAAAACTAATATACTATCAAGCACTGAACTAAATCCTAAAATTAAAACCAAAGGGATTATAGGCAAAATAGCATAAATTCTAGGAGGCTTTTTAAGTTCTTTTTCTTTGTCTTCATTTTCGTTGAGTTCTTTTTCAATTTCTTGTATATTAAAAATAAAATTATCTTTTTTATCAAAAAATTTATTGCAAAAATATACTGTAATACCTACAACTATAATAATTGGTAAAGTTACAGGAAGTTGATAATGAACAAAATAAATTGCAGGATCAATCTCAGCTATCTTTGATGCCATAATAACATTTCCACTTGCAGGACCATGATCAATGTATTGACAAATACCAATAACACTCAAAGCAGAAAGTTTTGAAACACCTGAGCGCACAAGTATAGGATACATAGTAACCATAAGTAAAAGTGCCAAACCTGCGTGAGATGGTATAAAAAGAACCAAAAATTGCACAATAAAATAAGCAACTATAAGCAAAACATAGGGAGATTTTATTGTTTTTAAAGGTTTTTCAAAAACTTTAAAAAGCGCATAAGAAGCCCCTACATGATCCATATAGGCAGAAAAACCTGCTATACTCATAAGTGTAAGACCAAGTCCAGCCAATGTTTTTGACATAGTCTGATTAAAAACTTCAAATATATCAAAAAAACCTAGATTTAAAGAACCCTTAGCGACAATATGCGGAGAAAGTCCAAAAATAGCAGCTAAAGAAAGCAAAAGCAAGCCACTTAAAAGCAATGCCATATGTGCATTGATTTTTTTATAAAGCATAAATACAAGCAAAGCTATACTAAATAATGAAAAACCAAGTCCTAGCAATTTTATCCTTTAACCGCTATAACTTCAATTTCAACCAAAGCATTTTTTGGTAGATCTTTTACTGCAAAAGCACTTCTTGCAGGATAAGGAGCTTTAAAAAAGCTTGAATATACTTCATTAAAATTTACAAAATCATTAATGTTAGCCAAAAAACAAGTTGTTTTAATTACATTATCAA